>DALTWR010000138.1 GCA_029986975.1 Methanocorpusculum sp. | reverse complement strand
GGGCTTTAGCCGCGAGTCATTAACTATGTCCAATGGATTAGAGATAAAGCGACTCGAGCGTAAGTGAGAAATAGCAATATCCACACTACCAAGACTCATTTTAAGCAAACTATAAGCCCTCTTACTCAATAACATATAACCACACCCTAAACATCATGAACACCGCCTCCATAAATCCGAAAGTCGTTCTCTTCATCGCCTCATTTGCTGCGTTTATTGCGACCTTCAATGAAACATATCTCAATGTCGCCTTTACCTCCATCGCAGAGACCTTCTCAACAGATTTGATTACCGTAAAATGGCTTACCACAGCCTATATGCTTGGGGCTGCTGTCATGATTCCGATATCAGCATATCTGTACCGGACAATCAAAACAAGACCGCTATATTACATCTCGTTTATTTTTCTCATCGGGGGAAGCATTCTCTCAGCACTTTCCACCAGTTTTCCCATGCTGCTTGCAGGGCGAATCATCCAATCGATAGGAACAGGAATTCTGATTCCGCTTGAAATGAACATCAACATCGAGTGTGCTCCGCGGGAAAAACTCGGGGTTTACATAGGTGTCGTCATTTCAATGACGACCATAGGTCCGTCTGCATCAATCATCGCTGCCGGCAGCATACTTTCCTTCTTTGACTGGAGAATGCTCTTCTGGGTGTATGCAGCTGTTTGTCTTGTTTGTTTAATTTGCGGAGCATGCCTTCTTAAAAACATTGCAGAGATAACCCATCCGAAACTGGAAACCGTATCAGTCATCCTCATCAGCTTCGGCATGATTTGCACCATGTACGGAGTTTCAACCATCTTCACCGGAGAATTTCTTGTATCGCTTCTTTCCTTCATTCTCGGAATCATATTTCTGGTGCTCTTTGTCCTGCGCCAGAAAAAACTTGAGACTCCTCTCATCAATCTGCAGCCGCTCAAAGTTCCGCAGTTCTCTCTTGGCGTCATAATGAATATGCTTGTCATCATCGCAGCATTTGCGATGAATATCATACTCCCGTATTATATGCAGGACTATCTCGGAGTTGACCCCATGACTGCCTCTCTTACGATTTTTCCGGCAATTCTTTTATCCTCACTATTCGCACCTGTCGCAGGACGTCTCAGTGACAACTTCGGTCCCGCATTAATCATTCCGCTCGGATTTGTCTTGATGGGGGTTTTTACAGCACTTCTTGCTGCCTTCATCAGTACAGGAAATGCTGTTTTATTTGCTCTCCTCTATATTCCGGTAATCTGCGGCTCATCAATCATCTTAGGACCGCTTCAAAGCTATATGCTCTCAAAAATTCCATTCCAGTTAAATCCGCATGGAGTAGTAATACTTAGTACGGGATTTCAGCTCGCAGGGTGCATAGGCTCGTCAGTTTTTACCGGCATATATGCAGTCTTTGAATCTGTATCAGGAGAAGCAGCCTTCTCTGCTTCTGCAGGTATTGTTGCCCTTTGTATGGCTGCCGGATTAATTCTCTCAATACTTCTTGGATGTATGAGTATCAGAGAGCGCAGAAGAGAATTTGCATCATAACTCTAAATCAAAACAGATAATTTTTACGTGCGCGCAGGTAAAAATCAAAATAAATCTGCAGAATATACTATAATCTGCAACATTAATTAATCAAAAGGTGCGGTGAGGGCAGCAGTATCCACACTGCTTTGTACTCCACATCCCCCACCTAACTTAATTATATGTACTCAGATGTTTTTAAACTTACCGTCTTTTCCGGCAACAATACCCAGTTTCTTTAAGTCAGAAATGACTTCGCTTAAATATTCAGGGCTGATATCAAAGGAGATGACATCATCAGTCCCTTCGAGCGGGAACGCCGGAGCACCGAGTGCTTCTAAAAGTTTTTCTTCGGAGGTACATCCTTCTTTGATTAACTCATGGATTTTTCCGATGAATGCCTGCTTGAAGAAGATATTGTCAATGAAGCGGGCTGAATCATCTTCATCGACATCTGCATTGTCGAGATACTCAGTAAGTTCGTCAGTGTCAGTAAAGATAATCTCTGTACCTGCGGTTACAACATATTTTGCAAGAGAGGATGTTCTGATGTGGCTTGAAATGCTGCACTCTTTAAGGTCTTCAGAAGTAATTGCCGGAAAATCAGTGTATGCGTACATGACGCGGAGATCTTCAGCCTTTGCTGTTCCGGTTAAGATATAGCCGTTTCCGTCTTCGGTTTCTTTTAAGAGGTCATTGTCTTCGAGCGCGCCTAATATTATGAGTGAAGAAATAAACTTATCAGCTGCTTCTTTTCTGAATGCTTCATCGCTTTCTGCATCGATGGACTGAACCTGAGCCATCATCTGAGTTGGTGTAGAGTTCTGGATAAGGTCCCCTTCTTTATGCTCCTTGAAAAATTCATCGAGCTTTGCTTTACGGTTTTCGAGGTCTTCTTTTGTCAGAGCAAGCTCTTCGTCTCTCTCTCCTTCTTCTGCATCCTTCTTTTCAAGAAGAGCAATCAGGTTCATAAAGGAGGTAATAGTTCCTTCAAAGTATGGCTCACCCGAAAATGTGTGTTCGACAGCGATGCGCGAACCGACTTCTTTTCCGCGCAGGAATTTCTGGAATTCTGCTGCGTCTTCGCGGGTGTAGAATGAGATTTTTTCTTCAAGCGTCATAGATAATAGTATATTTGTTTCCTGAGGATTTATGTTGTTGCAGAAATGATTTTCCCGACCACAGACTATTTAGAGTTTCAGCGCTGAAAGAATAATCAGTTATGTATCAGGCAGCTGCAGTTTTTGAAGGGGGAGGTATGCGCGGAGGCTATTCAACAGGCGTTATCGATGTTTTCTTAGAACATGATATCGAGTTCTCCTCTATCTATGCGGTATCAGCCGGCGCGTGTCATGCGGCAAGTTTTGTCTCAAAGCAGCATAACCGTGCTTTCCGCATTAGTACAAACTATCTGCACGATAAAAACTACTGCAGTCTTAAAAATCTCATTACCACAGGAAATCTTTTCGGCGTTGAGATGCTGTTTTACCGTTTTCACAATGAACTTGATCCGTTTGATTATGATACATTTGCAGCGTATCAGGGTAAATTCTACGCAACAGCTACCAATCTTTCAACAGGGGATGCTGAATATATCCCGGTAACCGCAGAGGATTCGCACAACGGATTTCCGCCGGTTCAGGCGTCAAGTTCTATGCCGCTTCTTGCACGAAATGTCAGAATCGGAGAGTATGAATATCTTGACGGCTGTATTGCAGACTCGATTCCGGTGCGCCGCGCAATTTCTGATGGAAATAAAAAAGTGGTTCTGATATTAACGCGCCCGCCGGATTATCGCAAAGGAAAGAATCTTCTCCTGCCGCTTTATTGGATACGGTATCATCGATATCCGAACTTCTTTGCGCGCTGTGCTGACAGAAATGCCCGTTACAATGAGACGATGGATTTCATTCAGAAAGAAGAAGATGCCGGAAGAATTTTTGTCATTCGTCCGGAGAGTCCGCTGCCGGTAGGCGTTGTTACCAAGAGTAAGGAAAAATTAAAAGCGCTGTATGATATCGGTCATAATGATGCGGAAAAAAGAATTGATGAACTGCTTTCGTATCTGAAAACGTGAGGGATG
>DALTWR010000137.1 GCA_029986975.1 Methanocorpusculum sp. | reverse complement strand
CAACAACATCCGAGGCTGCTGCCAACTCGCGCAGACGGGGAAGATGTTCACGGCTTACTCTGTCTCCTGAGAGCCGTTCTATGATAACATCCGGCACAAAACTTTCCACCGGAATAAATCCCTCAAGAGGAGATGCTGCACGGGAGATGTCTGCACCGCCGCGAAGAGCAGCTTCAGCAGCCAGAATGGGCGCTCCCTGATAAGGACCGCCTCCAATAACTAAAACCCTTCCGCCGTCTCCTTTGTGCGCGGACGGTTTGTTCGAGGGAACACGTGCAAGGTCTCCTTCGCCGCAGTACACTTCTGCAGCGAAAGGAATCCCTATTGAGTACACTTCGGCGCCGACGGTTTTTGCCGCATGGAATGCAACAACTCTATCGGCACGTGCGTCAGGGGTTGGAACATCGCAGGCAATAACACGCGCCTGCGAGGCATTCAGCCGTTTAACTGCTGCTGCATACAGAGGAGATAACGGCGTACGCGCAGCAGTTCCCAGCATACAGTCAACAACCACATCCGTATCAAACACCTCAGGTAAATCCTGCTCTGTGTTTACCTCTAAGATAAATGCAGATGTGGCTTTCAAAGCATGTAAGGCAGACTTTGCTTCATCCGTTTTTGCGCCGAATGAGATGACATAGATGTCCGCTTCTTCAGCTAAATGGCGGGCTGCAACGTAGCCGTCTCCGCCGTTGTTTCCAGTACCGCAGAGAAACAAAACCGAGTGCGGCATCTCAAGACGCACCGCATACGCAAGCTGCACACCAGCTGCTTCCATCCGTTCACGGGGGGAAATGCCGTATGCATCTGCGTTTTTATCAATGCTTCGCATCTCTTCAGCTGATATTACACCACGCGGGCGAAACATCCGAAGGTCAGAATCTATCTCAGGAATTTCAGTCATACTCTTGTTTGTTTAGTGGTGATGGTGTTCTTCGCTGCAGCCGCTGCAGTCACCGCAGTCACAGCCGTTGTTTTCTTCATCAGCAGCGTGTTTTTTCTCTTCTTCCATGCGTTCTAAAACCCATTGCTGATCTACTGCGCCGCACTCGTTTACCGGATAGTCCCAGATAGGTTCCCCTGTTATAACGCAGGACTGATAGAGAGAATACGGCAGTTCAAGAACACCGAGGTATCTTGATTCTTTAAATGCCGCAAAGAAGACCTTCTTTTCCTCTTCTTCCTCTTCGATTCCGGTAAACCGCAGTTCATCAGGGATGCTGTCTGCATCGTCTGATTTCATCTTGGATAATGCAAGCATCTTAAAGAGTTCAAGCACACGATCATCAAGACCCGCTTCGAAGACGAATATCTTTTCCTTCAGCTCGTTAATGGTAGTCACAAGCCGCATGGTAATATTCTGCAGCAGAATCTGGTCTGCAACATCTCCGTCAATACCTACAACTCTGTCTTCACAGTCGGGTTCGAGGTAGATAAGAAAACCGCCGTTGGTCTCTTTATCTTCGTAGATAAACGGATAGCCGGCAAATCCTTTGAAGCCGCATTTCTCACAGGTGAAGAGGAATATCTCGCCGGAGAGTACTTTTTCCCGCATATCAGGGTCAAGTGTTGCGTTGACGCTCGGAATTATTCTCAGTTCCTGTTCATGCCCGCAGACCGGACATACTACTGAGTCTTCAATGTCGCTGAAGTCCTGTTCTTCATCCATGTTCAGACGTCCCGAATCCACTGTTTGTCAACGACGGAGTAGCCTTTTACCTCACGTTCCCAGATGCCTGACATCATCTTTTTGATGTTTTCGTAGGTGGTAAACGGAATTTTAATGGGGTCGAGGTAAGCGTTGTCTTTCTTTGGAACAAAGATAAGGCTTCTTCCTTCGCAGGCGAACCGGTCTTCTGCATAATAGAGTGCGTCAGGGAGTTTCTCTTCCTTTTTCATCTCCATCTCTTTCAGGATTGCATCTTTTACGAGTTCTACAATTCTGTCGTCGAGTTTGTCGCGGAAGATGTAGATTTTTTCGCGGAGATCGTCTTGTGTGTGTACAAGGCGAAGTCTGAACTCGCCTTCGAGGTGGGCTGGAAGCATGTGAGAAAGACCGGAGACGCGGGTATCTGTATCCGGCTCAAAGTAGATGGAAAACTTTTCTTCGATGTCGTGGAATACAAGCGGGTACTCGACCACGCCTGAAAATCCGCACTGGGAACAGGTGAGTGTGGTAAGACTTCCGTCGAGGAATTTTTCCCGCAGGTCATGGTTTGCGGCGTTGATGGTCGGAAACATGGTGAACTCCTGCCGTGTTCCGCATCTCGGACAGGTTATTATTTTTGTTTCTGATTTCATGAGTGCTGTATATATTGGTTATTATGAAATATGAGTTTGTTCGTCAGGCGAATGCACACGAGGCATGAGCAAAAGGCATAAGCCGACAGTTCGGGTACAAATGAGAGATGTCTAAATAGAAAACACCGTGTTTGGTTCTTAGAAACTAATCTTTATTATCTCTGATAGCCAATGATATTTTATATGGACGAATTTGCAAAACACGAGGCACGAAACTATCTGACTGCCGCTGGATTTTTTATCCTCGCAGTATGTGCCCTCTTATTCATTCCGACTCATATTGACCCGTCACTCTTTACTGAGTCGCTGCCGTTTGTAAACGTGATTATCGGAACTTCCCTTCTTATCATAGGATGTCTTCTCGCATGTATCGGAAGCCGCGGATTTACTGCAGTCACCTTCCTTCTGATTGGAATGTTTGTTCTGGCTCTCTTCTTCGCGCCTGGGATTTCTGTTGTTACCGGCATCGGTCTGATTATCTTTGCACTTATCTTACTTTCCGCAGGCGACAGAAAGAAGTTTTTCATCTTCTTAATTCCGCTTTTCTTAGGACTTCTTCCGATTGTGCAGACATGCCTCTTCAGTTCTGCAGGACTTGTCTGCGACATTATTCTTGCAGTTCTTTCCCTTTGGTTTGCATTTGCCTCAGTATCTGAGAGAGTTAAGATTCCGGGAAGCAAGCTGCTCAAATCAGATGATGAATCTGACTTCAAAGCAAGCGGTTCTGTTCTGGGATATCTTCTCTTTGCCTTAACCTGCGGTGCATGGTCGGCGTACTATTTCTTATCCGAAAATGTCATTTCTCTCGCAAGCGTACAGGCACTTACTGCAGTTACATCTCTTCTTCTGGTCTTAACGGGAATTTTGCTCTTTGCTGCTGCAAAGATGCGGTTCACACCGATTCTCTTCATCCTTGCAGGTGTTCTGCTCAATCTCAGTCTCTATGTATCTGGTGTTCTGATTATGATTATCGGGGCAATGGCTATTGTGCTTGGAATCTTTGCCTTCCTGCGTGAAGAGTCCAGACTTCTTCCGGGACTTATGTTTATCCTTTACGGACTTACTGCATTTATTTCAGTTCTCATCACCGGAAACTATTCATTTGGTCTTCTTCAGGGAATTTTAAACCTGCTTCCGGGACTTATTGCACTCTATCTGGCGTTTGCGGTATTTGCAGAAAAGAAACTTCCGCTGTTCTAAACATGCGGAAGAAATTTTAACTTTCTTTTTTCCACCTGCTTTATTATTCAATCCTCCGCCCCGAAGGGAAACCTACATTATTCTTCAAGACGCATATAAAA
>DALTWR010000136.1 GCA_029986975.1 Methanocorpusculum sp. | reverse complement strand
CAGGAGATATTCTCTCTCTTTCCTTTTCGTTGGAAGAGGAGGAGATAAAAGTTGCAAAGATGCGTGTTCAAAGACTGCATGAGCGGCTTTTGAAAAAGAGTAAGGAGTAAGGGTTCAGGAAGGTCAGACTTAATTTCTCTTTTCCAAAATCTTTCTCATAACCGTTTTTCTGTCAAGCCGGTTTACATGGATGAATGCTGCAAGTTTCTGCGCATCGGAAAATTCATTTGCCAAAGCATTATACTGCCGTATGGTCTGCTGCAGAGTAAGTACCTGCCTGTGTGCTTCAGGACGCAGTTCAGCATCACGCTCAAAAGATATATCCGGGCTTTCCAGTTCCGCCTTGACATGGCGGAGATTTTCGGTCTGCTCAGTAATAGATGCCTGAAGACGTTTCAGTTCTGAAACAAGAGTTCCTTTCGGGTTCAGTTTTTCTGCAAGCTCGCGGGTGACTGCAAGGATTTTTGCTGTGTCACGAATGGCACTGTAGGTTTTTGTGCCATTTCCGATGGGAATTACCTTCGGACGCTTAACTTCGCGCACGCCTTCCGGCGTGCATGGTTCGCTTCCGATGTATGAGACAACAGTTGTCTCAATTATGGCATAGCCGGTCTTTTTAAAATCATATCCGTCCGGCGCTGGAATGCCTACTGCAGCATGATGCTCAGGTCCGAAGTGCAGGATTGCACAGGCGTATCCTTCGATGGAAAGCATGGCTGCAAGAAGCAGACTTTTATCGCTACAGATGCCTTTTTTATCTGCAGCGGTTTCTACAGGAAACCGGGGTGCAATATCAAGAGATGCCGTTTTTTCATGGTCATAGGGTAAACCTTGAACATACGCAGTCAGGAGTTCCATATATCTGTCAGAGTCAAGTCCCTGTTCACGCCGGATAGCCCTGAATGGTTTTAGAAGTGCGGTAAAAAACGGAATCTGTTTTCTGTCTTCAATGAACGAACGGTAATATCCGGGAAGCCATGCATCTCCGATTCCTGATGGAATCATAGCTTTCTTCGATGCGGTTTTCGCTCCTTCATAGAGGGATTTTGGAATCTGCAGATGGAATGAGTGATTCAGATGTTCAAACGGAATGGATATCAGAACATCAAGCATACCTTCCGCTGAGGATTCAGATATAGACGGGTAGGTGATATCCATTCGCTGTTTCATGCTGGTTAGATATATTTGTGTACATAGATGATATACATTCGGAATTTAAAAGCCGGCAGGTCAGTTGCGTTACTCACAAAAAACTGCCTGAAACAAACAGTATAAAATATCTTATAACCAATAACTAATTATGAAAATTCTTGCTGTAAGCGGGAGCCCCAGAAAGAACGGAAACACTGAAACCCTTCTTGCGTCTTTTCTCAAAGGAGCAGAAGAGGCAGGTGCTGAGACGAAGTTTGTCCGCCTTGCTGATATTGCGTTTAAGAACTGTAAAGGATGCAACGCCTGTCATAAAAACGGGAAGTGCATCATAAAAGACGAACTGACTCCTCTCTTTGATGAGATTCTTGCAAGCGATATTCTGGTTCTGGCGTCTCCTATATACTCAATGACTGTTACAGCCGAGATGAAAGGATTCATTGACCGCGGTCAGTTCATCTGGGCGCAGAAGTGTGTTCTTAAGTCGCTGGTCTTTGATGAAGAACATCTCAAAACACATCTGGGAATCTTTTTCTCGACGGCAGGGCAGGATGTCCCGAAGCTCTTCGATGCAGCATTTCCTCCGATGAGGGCATTCTTTAACGACGCAGGATTTCCCTATCGCGAAAATATTCTCTTTCCGGGAATGGATACAAAACTCGGCGGAAAGACCACACCAGAACTAAGGGAATATGCACACGCCCGCGGAAAAGAGATTACAGAAGAGATGATGCGGAAATAAACTAAAAACTAAACATCCCTTTTACCGATTTAGAATCAGAAGAAATCCGATAAGTCCATCTGTGTTTTTTCTTCTTCGCCGAAGGTTGATGTGATGTTCATCTCCACAACAGCGATTCTCTGTGATGCATAAAGCGATAAGTGATAGTGTTCTGCCATGTACTTGGCAATTTCAAGATACTTAGTGACATTTCCTTTATGCATCGTAGGTTTGAGTGTTGCCCCGCACTTCGGACATTTGCCGGACATAGTAATTCTCCTATATCCTGTCTTGCAGTTCGGACAGTTGAACTTCTGCTTCGAAAAGGAACGTAAGTTTCCAATCATATCAGGCATCAAATGGCTGTTTAAGATTCGTTCAGCTAAATCATCGGTATCTACAGCACGGATTTTATCTGCAAGATTTAACTCCGCAATGATTTTATCGCCCGTTCCTTTCAGGGATTTATCTGTGTAGCGGGTATCTAAAGGACCTTTTGAGATATCATCTGTGTCATGCGTAAATAGGAATCCTTCAAACTGTTCAGGTTTTCCCATTCTTTTATCAATGTAGTCCACATACTTTCCAAGGTTCTTCGGTTCTTCGTATCTGAGGCATCCTTCATAAACTTCGAGCGGGTACCTCGGCATGACATCGACATTAAGAGCCTCTTTATCCACTTCCTTCGGATTCAGCATCGTTGTAAGCACAAGAGGAGCATCCATAGTACCTCCTCTGGTGCTTGGGAGAAACGCACGCGAAAAGTTCATAAGACCGTCTAACATCAGCATCACACAGTCCTCATCACCATCACAGTTTCTGCGTTTTGCCGCATGATAGAACGGATGAGCATAACCGGCTTTTGCCCTCGTAAAACCGATGAGACGGGCTAAGACACCCGCTGATGTGTGGGGGGCTAACCCCATAATGAGCTGACCTACCAGATCTTCGGGTTTTTCTGCGTTGTAAAACGGCGGAAGACCATAGAGTTTTTCAAGCAGTTCATCGAGATACTGAGATACGCGGAGTAAATATTCTCCGCAGTCCACGGAGACCAGAATGTCCTGGGGATGCAGCTCGATGACCTGATTTTCATCTGTCAGGTCGTTTCCGTATGTATCGGTATCATAGCCGATTGACCTGAGTTTTTCTACCGATACGGCAATCTCTTTGGGCTTGAAGTGCGTCAGCGGCAGGTCAATCATATCATAGCGGATAGTGCCGTCACGGAACACAAAGACATTGTGTTTTGCCCGAAGGATTCCTTTTTCCAGCGGCTCAACGCAGCGTTCGCGGGAAATCATTCCCTGAACCCCTTTTACCTCCGGCAGGTTTCGTGCACCTGTCATGCCGGTTTTTTCAAGCGCAGCATCATACTCTGCCTTCATGCTGAAGATACTTTCCTTCAGACAGACGATGCCCGCACCGCAGGCAGGGCATGTGCTCATACCGGGTTCTCCTACCGTGTGACACACAGGGCAGCGCATAACAGGGTCAGTGTGCCCGCCGCAGTCAGGACATTTGTTTTTGTAGGTGATTTTTCCGCACTTTGAGCAGCGGCGTTCTCCGGTTTCGACCTGAACCAGTCCGGCATTCTGTGTCGCAAGCGTGCCGCCTTCAAGCTCTGTTGCAGCAACGGCTTTCGATGCTGCCTCGACTGAACGGCGCTGACCGCCGGATTTTCCAACCGGAAACAGCACATGAACCGGAGGCTTCATTTTACGCGGAGCAGATT
>DALTWR010000135.1 GCA_029986975.1 Methanocorpusculum sp. | reverse complement strand
AAACTTCACGTCCTATTTTACCGAAGTATACAGACATGGGCTTGCTCTCGATGACTCGGATGAGTTTCTGCAGTTCGCTGATAATGTAGTGTACTTTACCGACAACTGCGGCGAGGTCATCTTTGATATGCGGTTCATTGAAGAACTGAAAAAGCGCGGAAGCAAAGTTACTGTTGTGGTCAAAGACGGACCTATGTTAAATGATGTAACCATGCGCGAGGCTAAACTCTGCGGACTTGACAAGGCTGCTGATGCAGTGTACGTTGGAGGGGGAGGATCTCAGCTCGGAACTCATCCGCAGTTTTTCCCGCCGGAAGTAAAAGCAGCGGTAGAAAACGCCACGCTCTTAATCGCAAAAGGTCTTGCAAACTATGAAAGCATGACTGAGTACGAGATTAATAAACCGATTGCATATCTGATGATGATTAAGTGTGATGCAGTTGGAAGACATATTACCGAGCGGTCAGGCAAACGGGTTGTTAAAGGCGACCTGATTGCATTTTTAGAAAAGCCGCAGATGTGAATAAGCACATCTGAAGGTCATTTCTTTTTTTCCCGGAGACATTTTTTTCATACAACCTAAGAACAGAATTTCCGCGTTTTCAGTCAACATGGAAATTATGCGCAATTCTTTCCCCCTCAACGCTTCTTTTTAAGATACCTTTATATATCAGACCATACAACTATATTATGTCCAAAGTATGACGTCAGCTAAATGTCTGACACACAACAGACAAATGTCATATGTTTGGCTGACGAATGTCAGAAAAGGAGATTAACAAAATGGACCGAATAACCATTCGATTACCACAGCAGCAGGTTGATCTGCTGGAGAAACTGGTTGACACCGGAGAATTCCCGACCGTTTCAGAAGCAGTCCGCTATGCTGTGCGCGACTTCCTGTCACAGAAGTCAGACCGAATCATGCGGGACGCTGAATCAATCTCAACTTTTGACATTAGATTGTAAAACAGGGGTGTTTTAAAAAATGCAGAGTATTATCAACGAAGCACTGAAAAACGCAGAACTCGAAAAGGGAATGCAGACATCAGCAATGACTGATGAAGACGACATGCTCGGACAGCCGAGAATTTTAATCATCGGCTGCGGAGGAGCAGGAAACAACACCATCAACCGCCTTCACAACATGAAGGTCGCAGGTGCAGAAACTATCGCAATTAACACCGATAAGCAGCACCTCGACATGATTCAGGCAGACAAGCGTGTCTTAATCGGAAAATCCTTAACCCGCGGTCTCGGTGCAGGAGGATTCCCGGATGTAGGACGCCGTGCAGCTGAAATGGCACGCCCGACCTTAGAAGAACTCTTAAAGGATGCAGACCTTGTCTTCGTCACTGCAGGTATGGGAGGAGGAACCGGTACCGGATCAGCACCGGTTGTTGCCCAGATTGCAAAAGAACACGGAGCAATTGTCGTTGCAATGGTTTCCTACCCGTTCCAGGTAGAAAGAGCCAGAATGCTTAAAGCAGAAGAAGGTCTTAACGCAATCCGCGAGGCAGCAGACTCTGTTATCGTTCTCGACAACAACAGATTAAAGAACTTCGTTCCGAACCTTCCGCTCGGTCAGGCATTCTCTGTCATGGATCAGATTATTGCTGAAACCGTCAAAGGTATCTCCGAGACTATCACTGAACCTTCCTTAATCAACATCGACTACGCAGATGTTCGTGCAATCATGAGCAAAGGCGGACTTGCAGTTATGCTCGTTGGTGAATCCAAACAGCAGAACAAAGCAGAGTCTGTTATCCGTGACTGTCTCTCTCACCCGCTCTTAGATATTGACTTCAGAGGAGCAACCGGAGGACTTATCCACATCACCGGCGGAAACGACTTAACTCTCCACGACGCAGAAGAGATTGCACAGCAGCTTACCTACGAACTCGACCCCCACGCAGATGTTATCTGGGGCGCACGTGTCAGAAAGGACTTTGAAGGAAAAGTTTCTGTTATGGCAATTATGACCGGTATCAACGCATCTCAGATGATTGTCGGAGGAGAAAGAGGACATGTTCTCTCATCCCCGGCAGAGCCGGCAGTAGAGACTGTTTATGAACCGACGTATGGAAGATCTTCCGGATCCTCTGCAGCACGTATGGAAGAAGTCAGAACCTCAGGAGGAAACTTCGACTGGATTATCTAAGTTCGTTAACCATTACCTACACACCACACCAACTCTCAAGTAACATATAAGGTCATAGAAACCACACACGAATATCAATATACTATACATCACACCCCAACCAATTTTTAAAGACGGTTGGGACGCACTGTTCTGTTTTTCTTTTGTTCAGTTTTTTCGTTTCAGAGGTAGTCTTACAACAATCTTTAAGTAACCAGACAACCATTTTATAATGGATAGTCGTACATCTGACAGACAACATCTGAACAGATGGTAACCGGTATGGAGCAAGAATACAAAAATTGAAAATCTGAGTTTGTTTTTGCAGTCTTATTGAATTCAATTCTGTATGCATCCATCAGCCATCTGTTCTGTCTCTCAGACGGCTAACAGGAAAGGTAAGAACGTTGACCGAAGAACTTGTCGAAAAGAAAAAAGCACTCCTTGCAGAGGCTGAAGAACACAAAGCAAAGCGCAATGAACTGAACGCACAGGCCAGCCAGTTTGCTAAAGAAAGAAACGAGTTAAACACGGCTACCCGTCAGTATGTCGAAGAGGCTCAGAAGAACAAAGACCTCAGAGACCAGTCCAACCACGATGTCCAGTCCCTTAAGGAGAAGAGAAACGAGTTAAACGACAAGGCAAATGCACTCTTCGCAGAAGTCGATGCACTGCGCGGTGAGCAGGGCGCAGCACCTGCACCGGCAGCTCCGCACGAGAAGAAGCCCTCTGCACGTGAAATTCTCCGTCAGATTGAGCAGCTCGAAGAGAAGCAGCAGACCGAACAGATGTCCAAAGAGAAAGAGAATGAGATTGTTGATAAAATCAAGCAGCTCAAACTTGACCTCAAGGACCAGGAAGTTGAGCACGAACAGAACAAAGAAGTTCGCGCACGTTTAATCGAAGCACGTGAATACAGAAAGCAGGCATCTTCCATGCACGCTGAAGTGACTGAGAAAGCTGAACTCGCACAGAAACACCACGACTTAATGGTTGAGTGCTACAGAAAGGCTGACAAGTCACGCGAGGGAGCAGACGCAAAGCACAAGCAGTTTGTTGAAGCACAGGAAGCAGCAGATGCTGAGCACAAGAAGTTCATCGAGTGCCAGAAACAGCTCCGCGATTATGACAAAGTCCTTACTGGTATGCGCAACAAGCAGAAGAAGGTAAAGACTGTCAAAGAGAACAAGTCCGCAAGAAAGGAAGCAGAGTCCATCTTCAATGCTTTCAAGAGCGGAGAAAAGCTCACTACCGAAGATCTGCTGAAACTCCAGCGCTCAAAGCTGATTTAAGCAGGGGGTTACTTACCCCAATTTTATTTTCGGAAATGTTGTTGAATACTCACTAAGTGTGGATAAAATATCGAAACCTATATATGCCCACAAGGCAACTATTATAGGCAGTTTGTCTGATAAGACAAAGCAAGCTGATGTAGTGTAGTGGCCAATCATGCCGGCCTTTCACGCCGGCGACTCGGATTCGAATTCCGACATCAGCACTTCTTTT
>DALTWR010000134.1 GCA_029986975.1 Methanocorpusculum sp. | reverse complement strand
AGTCAGACCAGTGTATATGCAGGTTATAGATGTCTAATTTTGAAAAATGATAAAAGGCATAATGGGTATGCCTTATTTCATTTACTCCTCAACAGGTTCTTCTTCCTGCGGAGTAAGTTCTACATTTGCAATGTTGAAGTGGCGGAGTGCTAACTTCTTTGCTTTAATGATGTTTCTGCCTTCTTTTCCGATGGCCAGACCGCGGTCCTGCGGCTGAACATCGATTGTGGCAATCTCAGTTCCTTCTTCTTCTCCGGGTTCGAAGGTAACAGTCTGAATCTGAACCGGAAGGAAACAGTTTCTAATGAACTGTACTTTGTCCGGGTTGTACTCAACAACCTCGACCTTCTTTCCGAAAGCATCAGATGCCTTTTTGACGCTTGCGCCCTTCTTTCCGATGGCTAAGCCCATCTCTCCCGGGTTGATGACGAAAAGAATTCTTCCAAACTTATCATCAACAACACAGTCACGGGCCCCTGCACCAGTAAGATTCTCATACTGGGCAATCATCCGCATGTTTTCTTCGGAAATTGTAATCTCAGACATGATATGTTCACTCGACAAGGGATAAGATGTCAGAATCACCGGCGTCAATAACAGCAAGGACGCTGATCATGTGGTCACGACCGCATTCTTTACCAAGCTGACGGGAACTTCCTGCGAACTCATAGATTTTAAGGTCTGCTGCCTGTGCAAGCATTGCGCGAACCTTTTCCGGTGCGTTTGCTGCAACGATGACAAGTTTTGCTTTCTTTTCTGCTGCAATCTTGGTAACGGAGTTGTTTCCGAGAACAACGTTTCCGGTCTTGATTGCTCTGCGTAAGGATAAGTTGAAATCCATAATTAATCTCACCATTTTTGAGGTTTTGACAGATGTGATACATCTGCCTGAAATCTGCACTCAGAACAATACTCAGGGAAGGTGTATTTCCCAGGAACAGTATTAAATTGTTCGTCCCGCAGACGGACTTTCGTCCTGTTTCATGTAAGAAACAGAATAGTATGACGTTCTGTTGATATGAATCTATCGTGGGAATTAAACGGCTGGCAGTTTTCTAAAAACGGGCTTTCTTCTAAATTGCCTAAGCAGAGTATTGTTTCGGGAAACTCTCTTTAAAAAAGGAAAAGGATTCTCCTGAATATTATTCTGTGTACTGATGCGCCGGAAACAGCTGTTCAGTTTCTCCGGCATTCAGATACACCGTTCCTGCAGACAGTTCATTGATGATAATGTGCGGCGTATCCTCATCGCCGAGTTCGATTGCATATTTCAGGGTTTTTGAGTACTGCAGAATCTCTTTATTTTCGCTTACGACTGCTTTGATGTCAAACCGGTCGAATGTCAGTGTTTTGAGGTTTTTGAAGTACTCGATAATTTCCATATGGATGCCGTCATCCTGCTTTTCATTGACAACAATGCTGAAGAGCTGAATATAACTGTTCAGGTCGTCAAACGTTAGGTTATCTTTTTTACAGATAAGCTCCATAATACCTCACTGACTCATACTTATGCCCTGGAATTATATGAGCCTATCTATTCCGGCAAAAATGTAATTCAAAAAAAGATTAGTCGTAGAAGGTATGCCCTTCGTTTTCGCGCTCTCTTCTGCCGGCACCGTAACTTCTCTTCTGATAGCCGTCGCGGTTATTCTCTCTCCGGTATCCTCCGCGGTCATTGCCTCTGTTTCCGTATGAACGACGGTCACGGTCTCCATGTCTGTCATAGTCACGGTTTCCGCCGCGGCGGTCATAGTCTCTGTTTCCTCCGCGGTATTCATGGTCACGACCGCTGTCACGGTCATTGTATCTTCTGAAGTCCCCGCGTCTGTCGCCTCCAAAACCGCGGCGGTCTGATGACCTCCTCTCACGGAAGTCCCCTTCTTCGCGCTCAGGTCTGGGTGTTGCAACAGTAATCTGCAGTTCTTTGTTGCGGATAGTTGCCTTGCTCATCGTTTCGCGGATTTTGTCTGCGTGTTCAAGCGGGACTTCTACAAATGAGTAGTTTCCGTACAAATCAATTCTGCCGATGGATGAACCGGGGATGTCGCATTCGCCTGCAAATGCACCAACGATATCCTTCGGACGAATCTGCTGGTTTTTACCGAGAGTGATTCTGAAACGAACCATGCCCGGTTCTGCGCCTGAGTTTTCATAGGTTCCTTCTTCAACAGGACCTCTTCTTTCGCGGCGTTCTCCATCATAGTCTTCAAAGCGGGAGCGTCTCTGCTTCGGCTGCGGCTGAAGTTCTTCTATCTCTTCGCTCATGGAGCTCTTTGTATCCTCTAAGTGCATCTTTAAAAGTGCTGCAGCAACTTCGATGCTGGTAACCTCTTCGCCGGATTCAGAATCAGATTCGAGAAGCTGCTCTACAAGCGGGAGATAGCGTTCAAGCTCTTCAGCATCGCCTGCCATGACCTCACGGACTTTTTCAAGGAATGCCTGCTGCTTTACTTCTGCAACATCGCTTAAGGTTGGAATCGGTGTCTTTGCAATCTTAATCTTTGCATACCGCTGAATGTCGCGCAGTTTGTAAATCTCACGCGGAGCAACGAAGGTAACAGACTTTCCGGTTCTTCCTGCACGTCCGGTTCTTCCAATGCGGTGCACATAATATTCCACATCCTGCGGAACATCATAGTTAAAGACGATGTCCACGTCATCTACATCAATACCGCGGGCAGCTACATCAGTTGCGATTAAGACATCAATGGCCCCCGAGCGGAAACGTGCCATAACACGGTCGCGCTGCATCTGTTTCATGTCTCCATGAATTGCTTCAACGAGATAGCCGCGTGCCTGCATGCGGGTCATAAGGTCGTCAACAGAACGCTTGGTGTTGCAGAAGACAAGTGCTAACTCCGGATTGTTCATATCAAGGAATCTGCAGAGCGCTTCAAGTTTATCGCGTTCACGGACTTCAATGTAGGTCTGCTCAATCTGCGGAACAGTAAGTTCACGGCGGGTAATCTTGATAAACTCCGGGTCTTTCTGGAAACGCTTGGTTATGTCCAGAATCGGTGCCGGCATGGTTGCCGAGAAGAGAATTGTCTGTCTGTCTTCACGGGTTTCGTTGATGATTTCAATGATATCATCGCGGAAGCCCATATCAAGCATCTGGTCTGCTTCATCTAAGACAAACATCGTCACATCGTCGAGCTTTAATGTTCCCCGGTTAATGTGGTCTATTACCCGTCCCGGTGTTCCGATAACAACCTGAACTGCGCCGCGCAACGCACGAAGCTGGCGCTCAATTGCCTGGCCGCCGTAAATCGGAACTGCATACAGTCCGGTCTTGTATTTCATCAGGTGAGAGAACTCTTCAGCGGTCTGAATTGTCAGTTCACGTGTCGGAGATAATACAATGGCCTGTACGTTTTTGTTTTCCGGATCCAGTTTCTCGATAATTGGTATGGCAAAAGCTGCTGTTTTCCCCGTTCCCGTCTGAGCCTGTCCTGTTACGTCTTTTCCTTCTAAAATCTGCGGAATTGCCATCTGCTGAATTGGCGTCGGCTCCTCAAATCCCATGTCGCTGATTGCTGAAAGCATCTCTTCAGAAATCGCGAACTCCCCGAATGTCTTGGTTTCTTCCTCCATTCTGCGTATATATTGGTTGTTTCAGGATATTAGGCTATGCAGAAATGGGGTG
>DALTWR010000133.1 GCA_029986975.1 Methanocorpusculum sp. | reverse complement strand
AGCTGAATCTCTTGCGTGGGATATCCTCTCCTTCTTCCCGAAGAAGTGAGTGAGGATTTTATTTTATTCTCACCTAATCCCCCCATCCTTTTTCCCTTTGCACGTCAAATATAATACACATATCTATCATAGAGATTGTATTATGACAGCATCCAAAATTCTTCTTCTCATAATCGACGGTGTAGGAGACCGCCCGTGCGAAGTCTTAGGAAATAAAACACCGCTGCAGGCAGCAAACCTGCCCAACCTCGATACCCTCGCAAAAACAGGTATCTGCGGTATCATGGACCCGGTTGCCGCAGGCATTCGTGCCGGCTCTGACACATCCCACTTAAGTCTTTTAGGATATCCGCCGCAGCAGTACTACACTGGACGCGGACCTCTCGAAGCCGCAGACTGCGGAATTTCTATGGAGCCGGGCATGATAGGATTTCGCGCAAACTATGCAACCGTAACCGAAGGTCTGGTAAGCGACCGCCGTGCAGGACGCATTGAAGATACCAAAGAAATTTCCCGTGCCGTAAAAGAAGGCGTTGACCTTTCAAAATATGGAGTTACCATCGAGTTCGAGCCGGGAACAGGACACCGTGCAGCCTTAGCCCTCAAAGGAAAAGGACTCTCTGCAGACGTTACTACAAACGATCCGAAAAAGACCGGAACAGCCCCGCTTACGATTCTCCCGACCAAAGATACCGCTGAGGCAAAACACACCGCAGAGGTCTGCAACGAATTTGCACGTCAGGCAGCACTCATCCTCGAAAACCATCCGGTAAACCTTGACCGCATCAAAGCAGGCAAAAACCCGGCAAACGCCGTGTTAATCAGGGGAGCTGGTGAGATGGGAGTCTATGAACCATTCGAAAAGAAACACGAATTATCCGGCAGTGTTGTAGCAGCAGCCGCCCTTATCGCCGGAATCGGCGTTTCCGTAGGTCTTGAAAGAGTCCCTGTCTTACCGACAACTCCTTTATCAGAACAGGTAAACCTTGTCATGGCTGAACTCGACAAAAAAGACTTTGTCTTATTCAACATCAAAAACGCAGACGAATACGGACATGACGGAAAAGCACAGGAGAAAAAAGACTTCCTCGAAAAAATTGATGAAGCCATAAAACCGTTCTTGGCAAGAGAAGACCTGCTTATTGCCGTCTGCGGAGACCACTCAACCCCGTGCACCATCAAAGAGCACAGTGCAGACCCTGTTCCGCTGATTATTCACGGCGACGGCGTCCGCGTAGATACCGTTGAAAAGTATGATGAAATATCCTGCGCCGCTGGCGGAATGTGCAGAATCTGCGGCGGTTCACTGATGGCAATTCTGCTCGACTTAGTGGATAAAACCCATAAGTACGGCGCATAAAAACTCATTCAGGAAAAAAACATGGCAGAAGGACAGAACGAAAAATATCTCAACATTCCGGTGCTGACACCAGAAGAAGAGGAAGAGATAGAACGCCGCGAAGCAATACTTGCGGCAGCAAAACTAAAGGAAAAACCGCTGCAGCAGAAAACCATATCCGATGCTGCCTCAGCAGTTTTAGGCGGCGGCATCCATAAGGAAAAAACAGCTGATGCTAAAACAGCTGATACCAGCGCCGCAGATTTCAAACCGGCAGACACCACAAGCAAAGCTGCCGGAGAAAATACCTCTGCGCCGGATGCTGACGAACCGCTCTTTACCGAAGTCATGTCCGAAGATGAACTGCGTGAACATCTCTCCAAACTTGACCGCGAAACACTTGACACTGTCCTTTCTGCCTCTGAACTCTTTAAGTCATGTGTTCTTCCGGACAAAACCGAACTGCAGGAACGTCTTCTGAAAACAAAAAGCGACATAATCATAGGAGACCACAGCAGAATCGAGTTCGGTTTAACCGGCGAAGATGTTGCCGTATGTGAGTGCACCACAATCAACGGAGACATCGTAGCCGGCGGAGATTTACGCCTTGATAACTTCTGTGAGGTCTTTGGAACAGTCATCTGCAACGGAGATGCATATATCGGAGAAGGCGTAAAAATCCACGGAAAAATGACCGTCGGAGGAAATCTGGATGTTGCAGAATCTGTCACCATCGACAAAGAGTTTAAAACATTCGGAAACATCACCATCAGAAATCCGACACCGGTAATTCTCTATCTCTTAATCTACATCTTTGCACTTCTCCAGATAAACGGCGAAAAAGCTGCGGAAAAGAAACTGAATGCTATGCTTTCAGAAGCGCAGAC
This sequence comes from Methanocorpusculum sp., assembly GCA_029986975.1. Classification (GTDB taxonomy): domain Archaea; phylum Halobacteriota; class Methanomicrobia; order Methanomicrobiales; family Methanocorpusculaceae; genus Methanocorpusculum. The sequence goes on along the minus strand of DALTWR010000133.1, from coordinate 1,447 downwards.
CATCCCGCTTGTTCTTCCGCCGAAAACAACCATGGATTTGGCATACTTTTCCGTCATCACTCCGATGGAAATCGGTGCAAACTGCCGTCTGCACGGAAACATAAAAGCGGTTTCTGTAAAGATGAAGCATGATACCACCCTTTTCGGCAGTATCCATGCTTCAAACAAAATCAAAATCGGAGTCCGCGATGCAGTTCACGGCGATGTAGCAGCTTCTGCTGTCAGAATCGAGCGCGGCGCTGATGTGTTAGGAGATGTCCTCGGAGATACAGTATGGATGCATGAAGACGCCCGTGTTTCAGGAGTTATCAAAGCAACCGCGGGACTTACTTTCGGAGCAGGAAACTAAAATGACACGACTTTCAGATATGATTGAAGCAGAGGCACTGCACTTTATTGAACCTGACTATTCATCTCTGGTAAACAATGGAGAGCCAGCAGTACTCATCTGCGAAGCATCTCCTGCCTTAGGAGATGCACGGATTCTTTTAGACGAAGAAGGAAACCCGACGCTTTTTGCCGTGAAAACAAACGGCGAGTGGTATGCAACCGGATGGCTTTTTAGAACACCGTCCGCACAGGAGTTAGCACTTTTTGAAAAAGCTGATGGGGAGATGTATCAGGAGAACCGTTCTGATATTGAACGTGCCTTCAAAGAAGAGTTCTCCGGAAAAATTGCAAAAACGATTTCCCCTGCAGGCGAAGATTTGACTGAAGAACGTATTGAGATGGTACGTTCCTTACTCATTGAAAAGTTTGGAACAAACTTATCCGGAACCTGTATCGATGCCTGCTGCGGTTCGGGTATCGGTTCTGCAATTATGCGCGAACTTGGATGTTCTCCTCTTGCGTATGACAATGATGATGAACTCTTGTCTCTCGGATTTTCCTCAGGCAGATTAAAGACCGATGAAGCGGTCTGCATTGATGGAAGAATCGCCTCAGCCTACATGCCGGATGCAGAGTATGGTATCGGCATCATGTTCGGGCAGATGTATACCTACACAAAAGAAATCTGGCAGCCCATCGTCGAAGAACTTGCAGGAATCACGCAGAAAACGCTTATTACCGTGGCAACCGAAGAGGAAGCACACTGGGTCAAAGAGTGGGCAGCAGGTGTCGGGCGGACACTTGAAATCTCTGAAAACACCCGTGACCCGATTTATGACCGCTGGGTCTGTTTCGGGTAATTAATTTATCAAATCTATTTTTATCAGCTTACCTGATGCTCAACCGCAACAAACCCAAGCTTTTCTAACGCTTTTCTAATCTCTTCTTCCGGATTTTCTTTTCTATAATATAAGTGACTAACGCAGTCGCAGTCTGAGCAGCCGAAGCGGGGGACACACGCTCCCCCGAGAGCTTCTGATAAGACACACTCCAGACGTTCATCAGTTTCTGCGCAGAAGGTTTTTTCCAGGACGGCGTTCATCATCAGATAATCAAT
>DALTWR010000132.1 GCA_029986975.1 Methanocorpusculum sp. | reverse complement strand
CCTTCCTTAATCGGGGCAATATTCAAGGGCTGACCGATAACTCCTGTTGATGCAACAACCACATCTGATGCTTTAATCTTCAGTTCTGCAGCTAAGGAATCACACATCGCGTGCGCAATTTCAATGCCGTCAGCATTACAGGTGTTTGCATTTCCGCTGTTGCAGATAACAGCCTGTGCAGTGCCGTCTGCAATATTTTCAGCCGTTACCAGAAGCGGTGCACCCTTTACGAGATTCTGCGTATAGACTGCCGCTGCAGATGCCGGCACACTGCTGTAAATAAGTGCGAGGTCGCGTTTTGTCCGGCTCTTTCTGATGCCGCAGTGAACTCCGTTTGCGGTAAATCCTTTTGCAGCACAGACGCCTCCTTCAATTAATTTCATAACTCCTTCCTGAGTACAAGACCCTTTGTTTCTGATTCTCCCAAGAGAATGTTCATATTCTGTATAGCAGCGCCGCTCGCACCTTTTCCAAGGTTGTCAAAGCGGGACACTAAAAGCATTCGTTCTTCGTTTCCATAGACGGAAAGTCCCATGGTATCAAGACCTGCATACGCTCCAGCCGAGAGGAATCCGCCTTCATCTGTGTCATTGAAGGAGACTAAATCTCCTTGGTAAAATGAACGATAGACATCACAGACATCGTCAGGAGAGCCTTTAATATCGTCAGCAAAGAGCGTAAGAGATACTTCCATTCCGCACGGGAAATCTGCAACCACCGGACAGAAGCATGGTGCACGGGTTAATGTACATACTTTCTGCATCTCGGGAAGATGCTTATGTGCCTGACTTAAAGCATACTGACGCGGCGCATCAAAAAGTTTGGGGCGCTTTCCCTCATACTCTGCAATCATTTTGTTTCCGCCGCCGGTATATCCTGTTAAAGAAAATGCCGAGAGTTTGGCGTCACGGGAAATCAGCCCTGCATTTACGAGCGGATACACAAGAGAGATAAATCCGCTCGCATGGCATCCCGGGTTTGCGATGCGCTTTGATGCGGAGATGTTATCCGCACCGGTGATTTCCGGAAAACCATATGTCCAGCCGTCTGCTGTACGGTGGGCGGTTGAGGTATCGATTACTGCTGTGCCGGGATTTTCAATCATCGAGACCGCTTCGCGTGCTGCATCATCAGGGAGACAGAGAAATACTATGTCTGCGTCATTTAAGGCACTGCGCCGTGCCTCAATATCTTTCCGGAGAGAATCAGGAAGGATGACAAGTTCGATGTCATCCCGTCCTGCAAGGCGTTCGCGAAGCCTGAGTCCCGTTGTTCCGGCACTTCCGTCAATGAAAACTTTTGTCATGTACGTGTTTATTTGTTCAGTTTGTGCGCATCAACTAATGCCTGAACTTTGACCGGAAGACCGAAGAGGTTGATGAATCCTTCTGCATCTTTCTGGTCGTAGTCGCTTTCACCGAAGGTGGCAATCTCTTCACTGTAGAGTGAGTTCGGACTCCAGACACCTGCGTTGATGATGTTTCCTTTGTAGAGTTTTAAGCGGACTGTTCCTGTGACCTTCTCCTGAGTCTTGTTGACAAAGGCAGTAAGTGCTTCACGAAGCGGGGTAAACCACTGACCGTTGTAGACCAATTCCCCAAAGGTGATGGAAAGCTTTTCCTTTTCATGTGCGGTCATCTTGTCAAGGGTGATGGTTTCTAAAACTTCGTGTGCACGGTAAAGAATGGTTCCTCCCGGAGTCTCATAGACGCCGCGGCTCTTCATACCGACAAGTCTGTTTTCAACAAGGTCAAGAAGTCCGATACCGTTTTCTCCGCCGAGTTTGTTCAGCTCAAGGATGATGTTTTTCGCACTCATCTTTTTGCCGTTTAAGGCAACCGGGCGTCCCTGTTCGAACTCAAGCTCGACATACGTGGGAGTATCTGGTGCATCGATTGGGGAAATTCCCATCTCAAGGAATCCTTTCTTCTCATACTGCGGTTCGTTTCCGGGATCTTCAAGGTCAAGACCTTCGTGGGATAAGTGCCAGAGGTTCTTATCTTTACTGTAGTTAGTCTCACGGTTGATTTTAAGCGGAATGTTGTGAGCTTCTGCGTAGTCGATTTCTTCGTCACGTGATTTAATAGTCCACTCACGCCACGGCGCGATGATGTGCATCTGCGGTGCGAAGTGCTTGATAGCCAGCTCGAATCTGACCTGATCGTTTCCTTTTCCGGTACAGCCGTGACAGACTGCATCTGCGCCTTCCTTTAAGGCAATCTCAACAAGTCCTTTTGCAATGCATGGTCTTGCGTGGCTGGTTCCCAAGAGGTAGCCTTCATATTTTGCGCCTGCCTGCATGGTTGGAATGATGTAGTTATCTACATAGTCGTCAGTTAAGTCTAAGACGTAAAGCTTGGATGCTCCGGTCTTTTTGGCTTTCTCTTCGAGTCCTTCTAACTCATCTGCCTGACCGACATCGCCTGATACAGCGACAACTTCACAGTTGTTGTAGTTTTCTTTCAGCCACGGGATGATAATTGAGGTGTCAAGTCCTCCGGAATATGCGAGGACTACTTTTTTGATGTCTTCTTTCTTCATAATATATCTCCTGATTATTTTTGTTACACAATCTGCCGGTACATGATATCGTAGATCGGTTTTTCCGCCCCGTCATACACACTGTCGTGTTCGGGGATGAACTGTACTGCGTAAACGCCTAAGTTGCTGTTCTCAAAACCTTCGGGGGTTCCGTCATTTGCGCTGCACGCAAGAAGAGAACAGCCTTCCGGCAGAGTGTCTTTACAAATTGCATATCCATGGTTCTGGAAAGTTACGGCAACACTTCCGTCAGCAAAACGAACCGGCTCGGCAGGGCTGCGGTGTCCGAGTTTGAGTTTTTCAAACTCCGCACCGAAAGCGGCGGCGATGACATCGCACCCAAGGGAAATTCCCTGCACGGGAATAGTTCCGATGAGGTCTTTTACCGTCGAGACTGCTTTTTCTGCTGCTTTTGGAAATCCGGGTCCGTCAGTTACAAAAAGAGCCGCCGGTTTTTCTGCAAGAATCTCTTTGGCTGTTGTACCATAAGGGTAAACATAGAGGTCAGCACCGCGTCGTGACAGACTTTTCAGAGTGGATTTTCTGCAGCCTAAATCAAGAACGGCAATTTTTTTGCCCATTCCTTTGATGCGGTATGGCGCTTTGCAGGTGACCTGAGATATAAAATCTTTAGTTTCTGCTGCAGGCACAGATTTCGCAAGTGAGACTGCTTTTTCTCCGTCATCAGAGCCGGTGAGAAGTGCTGCACGCATGATGCCGCATTCACGTAAATGACGGGTAATCATCCGTGTGTCGATACCGCTTACGCCTATGACGCCGTGTTCTTCAAAAAACATTTCCAGAGGAGGAGTCCGCTTCGGTGTGCGGCAGAGTTCATGTACTACAACTCCTGCCGCATGAATGGAGTCACTTTCGAGTTCATCAGCAGATGCCCCGTAGTTTCCAATCAAGGGAGAAGAAAATGTTACCAACTGCCCGGAAACCGCAGGGTCACTTAACGTACTCAAATACCCGTTTGAGGCAAAGTTTACGATGAGTTCTCCGGCAGTTTCTCCTTCAGCACCGAATCCATCTCCTCTGAAAACGCTTCCGTCTTCGAGTCCAAGGACTGCTTTCATAATTACAGTGTGATATTCACATTGTGAGAATATAAAGATACGGGAAGTAAAATATATATTTAGTGTGATAAACACCACGC
>DALTWR010000131.1 GCA_029986975.1 Methanocorpusculum sp. | reverse complement strand
CGATTTCTGTTACTGTCCGTTTTATCCGTGCAGAGATGAGTCGCTCGGTGAGTGGGTAGAAAGCAGTTCGGGAAACGGAAGGGTGTGGGCATGTACAAATTGTCATCTGCTCCATGATGAAAAACATGCAGGGTATCTAAGAAAGCATCCTGACGCTTCCTTTGAAGAGGTGAAGGGGCTGTAAGTTTAAATTATTATACCCCTCTCCTTATTATAGGATTAACTTCAAATAAGTATTCACAAATATTCCGGTCAAATATCCATACCCAGACAATACATGACAGCAGCAGTAACCGGTTCGGCAAAGTGTCCGACATACGATAGTAAAGAAGAAGTCTTCAAAGCCGTCAGAAAAGCAGTACGGTTAGCCGGCGGTCTTCCAAACGTCAAAGGAAAGAAGGTACTCATCAAGCCGAACCTCTTATCCGACGCGGCGCCGGACAGAGCAGTTACAACTCATCCGTCTGTCGTCTGGGCGGTTGCAAAACTCGTACAGGATGCCGGAGGCATTGTAACAATCGCGGACAGCCCGGGTGCGGGTATTCTTTACACGCCGCGTACGCTTCATAAAGTGTACAGTAAGTGCGGAATCGAAGAAGTCGCAAAAGAACTCGGCATCACACTTGATTATGACGTCGGATTTAAGGAATGCAACTTCCCTGACGGCGTTGCAATGAAGCATTTTACCATCATCAATCAGGCGTACAATGCTGATGTCATCATCTCGGTCTGTAAATTAAAGACGCACATGTTTGCACACTTCTCAGGCGCGGTGAAAAACACCTTCGGCGTTGTACCCGGACTTGATAAACCCGTCTTCCACTCCCGGTTCCCTGACTTTACCGACTTTGCCGAGATGCTCGTTGATTTAAACGAGTTAGTCCAGCCGGATTTAGTCGTAATGGATGCAATTGTCGGAATGGAAGGAAACGGACCTCAGGGCGGAAAGCCGCGTAATGTCGGCTACATTCTTGCCTCAAAATCTGTTTATGGCTTAGACATCTCCGCTCAGACGCTTGTTGCAATGCCTCCGGAATCGATTGCAACGACCATCGCTGCTCTTCGCCGCGGTTTAGTCGATGAGGTAACCGTCGCCGGAGATGCAATCTGCCCGATACGCGATTTCCTGCCGCCTTCTACGTATCGTCAGGAAGTTCGTGAGTCGTGGCAGAAACGCAATATCTACCGGAGACTTCAGCGGGTTGGAAAACTGTACTCACCGTCTCCGGTTATCAATGAAAAGCACTGCGTCGGCTGTGGTCAATGTGTGAGAATCTGCCCGGTTAAAGCGGCTCACATTTCTCAGGGCAAAGCTTCCTTTGACTTAACGAACTGTATCCGCTGCTACTGCTGCCATGAGATGTGTCAGTATGACGCAATCATTATGAAACGCCCGCTCGTAGGCGAACTTATCCACTCATTTATCAGATAATTATGTCCCGCAAATGGCTGATTTTAGGAGGAGGACTCACCGGAGTTACTCTTGCCCGCCTGTTACAGGAAAAGGGCGATTCTGTTACCGTTTTTGAAAAGAATGCAAAGTCCGGCGGTCTGTGTGTCTCGGAAATCCGCAATGGATTTACCTTCGATGCAGGAGGTTCGCATATTGTATTCTCACGCGACACAGAGGTGCTCGCGTTTATGCAGGATGTTCTTGACAAAAACCGTGAGTTTAGAAACCGGAATACCAAGATTTTCTACAAAGGACGCTATGTCAAGTATCCGTTTGAAAACGGACTTGCAGAGCTTCCGAAAGATGATTTGTACTTCTGCATCAGCGAATACATCAAGATGCTGATTGCATCTGAAAAAGGCGAGATTGCTGAGCCGCAGAACTTTAAAGAGTGGATTTATGCAACATTCGGAAAAGGAATTGCCGAGTGTTACCTCGTACCCTACAATGAAAAAATCTGGAACTATCCGACTGATAAAATGTCTAAACACTGGATGGACGGCCGCGTTCCGCGTCCGCCGGTAGAAGACATTATAAAATCTGCTGTGGGCATTGAAACCGAAGGATACACGCATCAGTCTGTGTTCTCATTTCCAATCGAAGGCGGCATTGAAGCATTGGTAAGAGCCATTGAAGAGCCGGTAAAAGACTCTGTTATCACCAACGCTGAGGTCACTGCAATAGAAAAAACAGCATCCGGATGGAAAGTTACGGCGGGCGGCAAAGTTTACGAAGGAGACCGCATCATATCTACGATTCCGCTGCAGAATCTGCTTTTGATGATTTCAGCTCCTGCTGAAATTAAAGCAGCCGTGGATGCGCTTCGCTACAACTCAATTGCCTGTATTTCTGTCGGCATCAAAGGAACCGTGCCGGATATTTCATGGATGTACATCCCTGAAGAAAAATGGGGAGCGTTTAACCGGTTATCTTTCCCGTCGAACTTCTCATCAAAGGCAGCGCCTGAAGGATGTTCTTCGATTCTTGCAGAAATCACCTACAACGAAGGCGATGTTATATCGAAGATGTCTGACGATGAGATTATCGCTCACACGGTATCAGGTCTTAAGGAGATGGGACTTGTCGCTGATAATGTCGTGCACACGGCTGTTGACCGCTTTAAGTATGCGTATGTGGTCTATGATGTTGATTATCTGAAAAACATTAAGACCGCCCGCGAGTGGATTGAGGCTTTCGGAATTGACCTTGTCGGCAGATTCTCACAGTTTGAGTATCTGAATATGGATGGATGTATCAGAAGCGTTATGAATTTTGTGGAGAAGCAGTAAATGATTTCAGTAGTTATTCCGGCATTTAATGAAGGAGACGGCATTGAGGCGTGCTTAAAAAGTCTCTGCGACCAGACTTTGCCCCGCGACCAGTATGAGATTATCGTTGTTGACGGAAACTCAAAGGACAATACCCGCGAGGTCGCAGCAAAGTACGCTGACAAGGTGTTCATTCAGACGAGTAAAAAAGTCGGCGGCGCACGTAACGACGGTGTTCTTGCGAGCAAATATGACTGGGTGGTAACAGCTGATGCGGACTGTTTTTTCCCGCGGACATGGCTTGAGACGATTGTAAATGATTTCAAGAATCATCCGGAAGCAGTAGTATTCTACGGACCTATCTATCCGTTAGAGCCGGGTACGAAGTACAAGGTTGAGGTTTTCCTCTATAACAGAGTCGTACACGCCGGCGGAAAATTAGGGTTCTTCTATGCAACGCTTGGGGCAAATACGGCGTTTCGTAAGAAAGAGTTCATTGAGGCGGGAATGTACCGCGTCTGTGATGCCGGTGACGATTGGGAACTGCCGTTCAGGATGAAGAAGCTTGGAAAAATTCATCTCGATATGAAGATGGTTGTAGGGTTTTCGATGCGCAGATACATCAACTTCGGTCTGCTTCGTTCCGGTTTTCAGTGGTTCTATGTCGTAGCTAAGGGCGGGGACTCGGATAAACATCAGTATATGGGTAAAGAATATACGAAGAAATAAGGTAACTATTCCCTCCCTCTTTTTGATATGGATTTTATGCTCTTCGGCGTTCCATGAGAAGTCTGCTTGGATTTCGCTTGATTATTAAGTGTATTTCTTAGTGGGTTTTTTATTCCCAGACGCAGATTACGCAGATTATACCGCAGATTCGACCTTCGGTCGAGCCGCTCCCAATGGTCGCGGCGACACAGATAAAAAAGAGTGTTCCATCTCAATTTGACAATCAGTAGTAGTATTTTTGAAGTGTGTCTTTTTTGGCTGTTAGAT
>DALTWR010000130.1 GCA_029986975.1 Methanocorpusculum sp. | reverse complement strand
GTTCGCGGGTGTGGCTGTTTTAGAATTGTAGTGGAATGTTTGAGTCAGTTCTTCGGAAATGGAAACAGATGGTGATGATTGGAGGTTTTTCAATACTTTGTTTTTGAGCGACGAAACATTAGAATAGAATGATATAAATACTTACAAGTACAACATAATAGAGCACAAGGGCGCGTAGCATAGCTAGGTGGTGCGCCCGGCTGATAACCGGGAGGTCATGAGTTCGAATCTCATCGTGCCCACTTGTTTTTCTGATTTTTTCTAAACACGATTCTCTATCGTCTTCGATTTTAATTCGTTCAGGAATAACGCTTTGAAAAATCCGTATGAAAAAAGTAAGGTAAAAAATTAGTTTACCTTAGCAATACTGATGAACACCTTAAGTCCGTCAATATCCCACTCGGTATCTTCCGGATCTCCTGCCTCGCCGAATGCAACCGATAACGACATTGCGCGAACCTCTCCGGCAATTACCTCATGCTGCGACTCAACAAGCTCACGGATACGGATATCTGAGATGATAACTGACGCAACAATCTTTGCATCGACAGCGAGACCTGCCTGCTTTCTCATCTCCTGAATTCTGCGGATGACCTCACGTGCGTAACCGTCAGCCTCAAGTTCATCAGTGAGCGTTACATCAACATACACCTCAGCATCGTCCATCGGACTTGAGAAGATATTTTCAGGCATCTTTTCGGTAAAGGTCATGTGCTCTTCGGTAAGTTCGCAGGAGAACTCTCCTTCGGCGAACGGAATTTTTCCGTCTTTGGAAAGTGCTGCTTTAAGCTCGCTTCCGTTTGCATTTTCGATGAATGCTTTTACCTTCGGACCGTTACGTCCAAACTGTTTTCCGATGGCTTTCATGGTCGGAACTGCAGTCCACTCTAACTTATCCCAGAGACCTTTTACTGCAGTAACCTTGCGGGCATTTGCTCTGTCGCATGCCATATCGTTCATTGCATGGATTGCATTAATGACAGCATCAGACTCAGTTGCAACAACAACCTCGGAAACCGGCCAGCGTCCCTTTCTCTTACCGTTCTGACGTGCGTTCGAGACCGCCTCATCGAAGTTCTGAATAATCTTCATCTCCTCTTCTAAGAGAGTGTCGCGCAGAGCGTCAGCACCGGCGAACCAGTCCTGCATATGAACTGATGCGGGGTCGTTTTCCAGGCGCAGATTCTGATACATCTTTTCTGCTGCAAACGGCGCAAACGGAGCCATGATAGTAACAAGTCTTCTCATGCAGTAATACATCGTCTCATATGCCTGCTTCTTTGAAACAGAGTCTTCTTCGAGCCACATTCTCGGGCGGACGAGCTGAACATACCAGCGGGAGAGTTCATCGAGAACGAAGGTGGAAATCGGTCTCGTTGCACGGTGCAGGTTGCAGACCTCCATCTCGGCGCTTACCGTTTCTGCAAGAGAGTTGATACGGGAAATTAACCAGCGGTCTTCGCGGCAGAACTCTTTGACATGTTCCTCAACAGAAGATGCATCCCAGATGCCGTCTTTTTCTGCGGGCGCATATCCGTCTAATGCCATATACGGAAGCGGGAACTTATAGACGTTCCATAAGACATTGAACATACGCATGGTAGTCTTAATGCCTTCCCACGAGAAGCGTAAGTCATCCCACGGAGCAGATGCAGAGAGGATGTACTGACGCATCACATCAACGCCGTACTTTTCAATGACGTCTTCAGGGGCAACAACGTTTCCTAAACTCTTACTCATCTTCTTGCCCTGACCATCCAGTGCAAATCCGTGCATAACAACAGACTTGTACGGAGATTTTCCAAACGCCATCGTGGCTAACGCAAGCTGGGAGTAGAACCACCCGCGGGTCTGGTCCTGACCTTCGAGAATCATATCCGCAGGCCAGTACTTCTCGAAGTCTTCAGTCTTTTGCGGGAACCGAAGAGTTGCCCATGATGCAACACCTGAATCATACCAGACATCAAAGATATCAGGGATGCGCTGCATCTCGCCGCCGCATTCGCAGGGGATGGTTATCTCATCGACATACGGTCTGTGCGGGTCAACCATCTTCTGTCCGGAAAGTTTTTCGAGTTCTTCAAAGGAGCCTACCACGTGGTACTTGTTGCACTTCGGACATACCCAGATTGGAATCGGAATACCCCAGTAGCGCTGACGGGAAATACACCAGTCACGGGCTTCTGCAATCCAGTCATGGAACCGTGCAGAGCCTGCCCAGTCCGGATACCAGGTGACATCGCGGGAGATTTCTTCAAGCATCTGGTCTTTGACTTCTTTGACCTTTAAGAACCACTGTGAGGTCGCACGGTAAATAATCGGTGTCTTGCAGCGCCAGCAGTGACCGTAGCGGTGAGTAATCTTTCTGACGGCAAGCATGTAGCTTCCAAGCTTTGTGATGACTTCCTGATTTGTTTCAGGGTCTTTGACATATTTTCCGACAAAAACACCAGCCTGCTCGGTAAAGTTTCCGTTGCCGTCAACCGGGCAGATGATGGGTAAGTTTTCCTTCAGACCTACTAAGTAGTCATCCCAGCCGTGTCCGGGTGCGATATGAACCATACCGGTGTTTTCCATGGCGACATAGTCGGCTGTTACAACGCGGTGCTCGATTTCTTTCTGCAGGGGGACTAAGTCCGCTAAGGGGGAAAGGTATTTTGTGCCTGCAAGCTCAGCACCGGTCTTTGTTTCAAGAATCTCGTACTTCTGGTATTTTCCGTATTTTAAAATCTGCTCTGCGAGGTCTTTTGCAATCCAGAGGTCTTCTGCAATGCCGTCTTTTTCTGCGTGACACTTTGCATAGACAAATTCCGCACCCACAGCGACTGCGACGTTTGCCGGAAGAGTCCACGGTGTTGTTGTCCAGATGACGAGGTACTCGTTTTCGCAGCCTGCAATCGGGAATTTAACAAAGATTGACGGGTCGGTTTCATCAGAGTATTCGACTTCTGCATCAGCAATAGCTGTTCCGCAGCGGGGACACCAGTTGACCACACGGCTTCCGCGTTCGAGATATCCGTTGTCGGCACATTTTTTGAGCGTGTACCATGCAGCTTCGATGTAGCCTTTGTCAACGGTCTGGTACGGGTCGTCGAAGTCCATCCACGTTCCGATGTTTTTGAACTGGTCGCTCATCAAATCTTTGTGCGTGAGCGCAAAGTCTCTGCACTCTTCAATGAAGTGTGCAACGCCGTGTTTTTCGATGTCTGCTTTGTTTTTGAATCCGAGTTTTTCTTCGACCTTGACTTCAATCGGCAGACCGTGCATGTCGTATCCGGCACGTTCGATGATGTGTTTGCCGGTCATTGAATGGTAGCGCAGGATGGAGTCTTTGAGAATTTTGTTCCATGCAGTACCTAAGTGGATGTAGCCGGTTGTGTACGGCGGTCCATCGACAAAGAGCCAGGGTTTGCCGCTCTCACGGAGTTTTCTGGTTTCACGATACGTATTGTTTTCGTTCCAGAAAGCGCGGACAGATTCTTCCACATCTTTCGGGACATAATTTTCTGATACTTCTTTCACGATACTTCCCCAAACGGATATGTCTTATATATTTGGTTCTTCGGGTAAATAGTATATTCTATTATTAAGGGAAATCGTGATGGCAGGACAGCATCTGCTAATCACGCCGGCGTGAACTCACCCTTTATACACTTTCAGCACTAATAATTATCAGATTATGAATCCGGAAGGACGTTCAGTATCAAATATGATGCGGATTATGG
>DALTWR010000129.1 GCA_029986975.1 Methanocorpusculum sp. | reverse complement strand
CGACTCAAAAAGGAGGAACTGAGATTTCAACTCAGAATAAAGTTTTCCTGATTACAAAGGAAGCAGTAATTAATCCATCAGGCTCTCTTGCAACGGGTGAGTCTGTAACTGCGGTTGTGGAAATAAAACTGCCGAAGGGAACGGTTGATACATCCGGTAAGATTTCATTTAACAGCCCTCTTGCAGGAGACACATGGGTTGTTGATATCATGAGGGGAGGAAATATTGTAAACACGAAGCATCCGGCACCCCCGTATCTTTCTATCTCAGGATTTGATTTGGATTATGAAACCGATATCATTCTAAGAATTTCAGTTGCCGGCACCGTTTCATCAGACTCTTCCAACAAAGAGATATCTGTTCTGCAGGTTACTGCATCAGGCATGAATACAGGCTCTCAGTCATACGCCTCGCCGAAACAGTTTGTATACAACATCGGAAAACTGAACAGTGATTTAACTATCCTCGAAAACGCGATTACAACACTTGATACAAGAATTGCTTCATATCAGGCAGACGGATACAATGTTGAAACAGCCCGGACATATACAGAACAGGCGCGTTCAAAGTACATTGCTGCACAAAACGCCGGAACAGCAGATGCAGCAGCCGCATTTGCAAATATCGAAGCGGGCAATGAACTTGCCGGAAAAGCCCTGAAGGAATTGGAACAGATAATACTCATACAGAAATCACAAGTTGATGAGCCGGCACCCGCACAAACTCCGACAGGTGAAATTAAGCCGGCGACAGAACCAACACCAGAACCGACAACAAAACCAACTCCGGAACCTGCACAAACCAAAAGGCAGGAGTTCTCAGATGAATTCAAGAAATTCATCAGAGCAGTAATTGCCTGGCTGGAAGCACTCATATCATAATCACAAATCATCTTTTTTCCAAAATATCATTGCATCTTAAACATTAATTATGAATTAACGTGCGGATAAACAGACTTTCTAAAGAGTTGTAAATATAATGCCATTCAATCTCTCAAATACACACATTTACAACCTACAAAAACAAACATATACTGATTATACATGCTCGAAGTCAAAAATCTTCATGCAGAAGTAGGCGGACGTGAAGTTCTCCACGGAGTATCATTTACTATTCCGGATGGTCAGACTCACGTTCTGCTCGGTCCAAACGGCTCCGGAAAAACCACTCTTCTGCGCACACTGATGGGATTTGCCTCCTCAAAAGTCACCGAAGGCTCAATACTATATAATGGAACTGACGTTACCAACATGCCTGTCCACGAACGTGCAAAACTCGGTATGGGCATTATGTTTCAGCGCCCCCCGACAATTTCCGGATTGAAACTCGGGAAATTCATTCAGGCAACCACAACCATTGGAACGGATCCAATCCCGGAACTTGCTGAAAAACTGCACATGACAAAGTTCCTCGACCGTGATGTCAATGCAGGATTTTCAGGCGGAGAAATCAAGCGCAGTGAAATCCTTCAGCTCACCGTACAGAATCCGTCATTTGTTATGCTCGATGAACCGGAAAGCGGCGTTGATGTGGAAAATATGTCCCTTCTTGGAAATGCCGCGGCCTCTCTTCTCGAAAAAGACCAGCACATCAATGCACGGACAAAATCAGGTCTTATCATCACCCACACCGGATATATCTTAGACTACATCGAAGCAGATGTCGGATATGTATTAATCGACGGATATCTCCGCTGCAGCGGAAACCCGCGTGAAATATTAAAGAGCGTTAAAACATCAGGATACAAGGAGTGTGCAGCATGCCGGAAGTAACAGGATTTGAAAATATCAGCAAAGAAGACAAAGAACGCCTGAACTTAACCGGAATCAACACCGAAAATCAGGAAGGAAGATCAGGCAGTTTCGTCATGGTCAACGACCATATCCTTCACGCAGGTTCAAATGCAGAAGGCATTGAAACCCTGATGATTGAAAAAGCCCTCGAAAAATATGACTGGATAAAGGACTACTTCTGGAATGCAGTGCCGGCAGACAAAGACGAATATACAAAATATGTCGCAGAGCATCCGCAGCGCGGATACTGCATTATCGCACACAAAGGAGCAAAAGCAACCTTCCCGCTTCAGAGCTGCATGTTCCTGCAGGGCGAAGACAGCATTCAGGCAGTTCATAATATGGTAATCGCCGAAGAGGGTGCAGAGCTTCATTTAATTTCCGGATGTGCAAGCTCTCTTAAGACAAAACAGGGAGCACACTACGGAGTAAACGAAATCTATGTCGGAAAGAATGCAAAAGTAACTTCAACCATGATTCACACATGGGGAAAAGATATTGAAGTGTTCCCGCGGACGGCAACAATCATCGAAGAGGGAGGAACTTTCCTTTCAAACTATGTCTGCATGCGCCCGACAAAGAAGGTGCAGATGTATCCGACAGCCTATCTGAAAGGAAAGGATGCAGTAGCCCGCTTCTCGAGCGTTATCGTGGCAGGTGAAGGTTCGTTTGTTGATGCAGGTTCGCGCGCAGTTCTGCAGGCGCCAAACTGCAGTGCAGAACTGATTACCAGAGCGATTACAAACGGCGGAACAATTATTTCCCGCGGCGCTGTTGTTGCAGAAGTTCCGAAAACCAAAGGACATATTGAGTGCCGCGGTTTAATCTTAAAAGACGGCATTATGCATGCAATCCCGGAAATCGAAGGACATGTTGTTGATGTGGAACTTTCCCACGAAGCAGCTGTCGGAAAGATTGCCCGTGATGAGATTGAGTACTTGATGGCGCGCGGATTATCTGAAGACGAAGCAACGGCAACTATCATCAGAGGATTCCTTGACATTAAAATTGACGGACTGCCGCCGGCACTTCAGAAACAGATTGATGCCGCAATCGATTCTGCAGACGGAAACGGATACTAAATGATTCTGCACGACGCAGTTGAAGAGCTGAAAAAAACTGCATCCGGCATGGGGTGTGAGGATGGAAACCTCATCTACCAGAAACGCGACTGCGACAGATGTCAGTTCTCGCGCGAAGAGTGTATGGCAGCAGAGTTCGGCGGTCGTGTGGCAGAAATTACCACACCTGACCCGTTTACTGCCTGTATGAAACTCGAAAACCTTTTCGGTGCACCGCTGAAAAGCCCGAAGACACGGGCAGCGGCTCTTGGCGCGCTCAACGCTGCAGCAGGTTTTCTCATGCTCACGAGAAAAACCGGCGCGTGCAATTCGATTTATTATGAAGACTGCTTATCAGAACTGCAGGAGTTCTGTAAAGGAAAGGCAGTCTATATTATTGGGTGCGACATTAAGGGAATTTGCCAGACGCTTACTGCAGACGAGGCAGAACTGGTGCTGATTTCAGGCGAAGCGTTCTTTGATGAGGCACTGCTTGCAGAAATTGATGAGGTTATGTCCGCAGGAAAAGAGGTTTTGTTAATCGGACAGAACTGTCATGGACTCGCGGCACTGCTGCATCTTGCAGTATGGTGCCCGTATGGGAAATAAATTTTAGCGAAGAGTTATTCCTCGCCAACCTTTTTTGATGTGCTATCCCAGATTACCGCATCTTTTCTTCGGGAATATAATCCCATTAAGAGGTAGAACTGATTCAATGTAAATGAGGTGATGATATTTCCTTTTTTAAATACTGTAATCAGGATAAAGAGCAGGACAATTATTCCCAGCAAGATAGGCAGCCAGAATGCGAGACCGATTATCAGAAGGAGAAGACCGATGAAAAAGACAGTCGGGGTGATTACACACATGTAATGCCGTAATGGGTAGAATACTTTGGAGAA
>DALTWR010000128.1 GCA_029986975.1 Methanocorpusculum sp. | reverse complement strand
TATTTATATTGTATTAAGTTTAATATTTACGTGAGGTAAGTCAAAATGACCGGACTCAAACAATCCTTAATTGAAAAATCAAACGAGACACAGTCGAAAATTCTCGGATACCTGAAAGCAGGTATTGCCAAGGGCAGCAGATTCTTCAAAGCGAAATACATCGCAGAGGATTTAGGCCTGACCTCCAAAGAGGTTGGAACAAACCTTGCTATCCTCTCCGAAATCTGCGAAGAACTTGAGATTTCCCGGTGGAGCTATTCAAACAGCACCACATGGAGAGTAACTGAGAAAGCAGGCAATGCAGTCCCGGTACCGGATTATTGAACACCACAAACCACACGTCATACACACCACATAATCTACACAACAGAAACCATACATACATTCCGGAAATCACCCACACACCCGGCAGTTGACATTTACCAGATGTCAGGTAAAAGATGTTCATACAACTACACACCTGCAGGAATTTTTCCTGCAGGATTTTATTTTTCATTCTCGTAAAACTTCATCAGTGTATCTCTACTCTTTGACGGGCGGCATCATACGATTCCCATGCAGTGAAGAAAATGCTTTTACTATAATAAAACATATATATAACGTAGTTTCATGATGCAGCTCGTAATCAATGAACTCCGGTGCAAAGGCTGCCTCCTTTGCACGTCAGTCTGTCCCTACAAAATCTTTACCGAAGGCACAAAACCCGGCGTCCGCGGCTATGTTCTTCCGGTTCTCGACAGACCGGAGCGCTGTACAAATGTCCGTCTGCAGAAAATGCACAAACGCACCCTTTGCGGCATGTGCCAGATAATCTGCCCGGACCAGGCAATCTCATGGGTTGATGAAAAACCGATGGAAGAATCAAGTGTGGTGATTGAATACTGATGACACGGGAATTCTATAACGGAAATACCGCCTGTGCAGAAGGCGCAATTGCAGCCGGCTGCAGATTCTTTGCAGGATATCCTATAACTCCGTCCACCGAAATAGCCGAGCGTATGGCTCTTCGTCTGCCGAAAGTAGGCGGAACCTTCATCCAGATGGAAGATGAACTCGGAAGCATGGCAACTGTTGTCGGGGGTTCATGGGCAGGCGCCCGCTCAATGACTGCAACATCAGGTCCCGGATTTTCTCTGATGCAGGAAAACATCGGATACGCCGTAATGACTGAAACACCCTGTGTTGTGGTAAATGTTCAGCGCGGAGGCCCCTCAACCGGTCAGCCCACAAAAGCCGCTCAGGGCGATATGCTTCAGGCACGCTACGGCTCACACGGAGATTACAGCATAATTGCCTTATCGCCTTCATCCGTTCAGGAAATGTTTGATTTAACCGTCAAAGCGTTCAATCTTGCAGACCGGTTCAGATGTCCGGTTTTCCTGATGGCAGATGAAACAATCGGACACATGCGGGAAAAAATCGAGATTCCGGACAAAGTCGAGATAATCCCGCGCCGTGAACTTGCAGATGGCGTTGAGCCGTGTGCTGCAGACGAATCAGGCGTTGCAGGATTTGCAACCTTCGGAAACGGACACAACGTACATATCACCGGTCTGACTCACAATGAAAAAGGATATCCGGCAACCGATTCACCGGAGATTCACGAGGCATTAGTCAGACGTCAGGTAGATAAAATCGAGAAGCATCGCAAAGAAATTGAAGACGTCGATATTGTAAACCCGGACGCCGAAATTGTCTTTGTATCATACGGAGCACCGACGAGGGCAGTTCGTCAGCTCAATTACGAGGAAGAAAATCAGTTCGGTCACTTAAATATCAGGTCAGTCTGGCCGTTCCCGATTGATACGTTATCTGCATTTTCGAATGCAAAAGTCTTCATCATCCCTGAAATGAACTTAGGTCAGATTGCAAAAGAAGTAAGACAGTACACAAATACGCCAATAATTACTGTTCCAAAGTTAGGCGGCGCTCTTCATACAACTGCAGAACTCAGAAAGGCTGTCGCAGCCGTTCCTGAAATTATCAAATCAGGAAAACCGGTAACGGAGGTGCGCTTATGACATTAGAAGACTGGTATCGTCAGGACAGACTGCCGCATATCTACTGTGCCGGTTGTGGAAATGGTACGGTTATCAACTGTACCCTTCGCGCCGCTGAAGCACTCGGATACACGCTCGAAAACACCACCTTCATCTCCGGAATCGGCTGTTCATCAAGAGCGGGAGGCTATACGGCAGCAGATTCGCTTCACACAACACACGGACGTGCTCTTGCATTCGCAACCGGGGTAAAACTGGTCAAACCCAAACAGCATGTGATTGTTTTTACCGGCGACGGAGACTGTTCTGCTATCGGCGGAAATCATTTCATCCATGCCTGCAGACGCAATATTGATTTAACGGTCATCTGCATCAACAACAATATCTATGGAATGACCGGCGGTCAGGGAAGCCCGTGTACGCCGAAAGGAGCGATTACGACAACAACGCCATACGGAATGCAGGAACAACCGTTTGATTTATGCAGTCTTGCATCAGCCGCCGGGGCTAACTATGTCGCCCGCTCGACTACATACCATGTAAAACAGCTCATCAAAGCAATTCAGACCGGAATGGAGACGCCGGGTATGTCTTTCATTGAAGTCTATTCCCAGTGCCCCACTGCATTTGGTGCGAAGAACAAGATGAAACTTGCAACACAGATGATTGATAAGATGCGCGAGAATGCAGTTCTGAAGCGAAAAGCAGACGAAGATGCGAAAGCCGGCATTCCGCTTGCTCCGGGCAAATTTGTTATCGGCGAATTTGTACGCCGCAAAAATCCGGCGCTCGGTGTGGTAAAGGAGGATAAGGAATGAGGCGCGAGATTCGTTTTTCCGGTCTCGGCGGTCAGGGTATCATTACCGCTGCGGTTATCTTAGGAAGAGCTGCCGCGTTATACACTGATAACTACGTCGTACAGGAACAAAGTTACGGTCCCGAAGCCAGAGGCGGTGCCTCCGCATCAGCTGTTATCATCTCGGATGAGCCGATTCATTATCCGAAGGTCATGAATCCGAAGATTTACGTCATCATGTCGGAGGCTGCTTTCCAGAAGTATGGAAAAGACGCCCCAGAAGATGCTGTTATGCTCATCGACCCCGGATATGTGAGAAGCAGACCGTCCTGCCGCTGTCTTGAAGTGCCTGCAACAGCCGAAGCAAAAGCCCAGCTTGGAAAGCCGGTTTTTGCAAATGTCATAATGTTAGGCGGTCTTTTAGAAGCCGCAGAGGTCATATCCTACGAAGCGCTTGAATCAGCAGTCCTTGACAGCGTACCGAAAGGAACCGAAGAGAACAACAAAAAAGCCCTTGCTATTGGAAGAGAAATTGTGAGGAAACAGCTATGAAATTCAGAGAGTATGAAGCAAAACAGATTTTCCGCGAAGCAGGAATTCCTACCGCGAAAAGCGTACTGATTACAAAACCGGAAGAGGCAAAAGCCGCTTTGGAAACGGTTGCAGGCAACGTTGTCTTAAAAGCACAGGTAGATGTCGGAGGCAGAGGAAAAGCGGGAGGTATTTTACTCGCAGACGCATCAAATGTTGAGATGATCGCAAAAGAACTCTTCGGAAAAACCATCAAAGGTCTTCCGGTTGAAAAGGTCTTAGTCGAAGAGGCCATCACTATTTCCCATGAGTACTATCTTGGTATCGCGCTCGACCGATCAAGAAAATCTCCGGTCATCCTCTTCTCCGAAGAAGGCGGCGTTGAGATTGAAACTCTCGCAAAGGAACGCCCAGATGCGCTTCGCCGCATCTATGTTGACCC
>DALTWR010000127.1 GCA_029986975.1 Methanocorpusculum sp. | reverse complement strand
GTCTTAACTCCTCAACTGATGTGCTGTTCACTGCCGCTGTTGAGATGCGTCAGCAGAGATTAGAAGAGAAAGCTGCTTCCCAGAAGTAAGTTTACTCTTTTTCTCTTTTTTTAGTTTTGTTGTATGGTTGTGTTATAACAACACAGCAGTTTTAAGACAGACTCATATCTCTACAGTTCCATACTCAATCGTTCTCTCCAAGTGTGCAGCCGCTGTCTTAATTACCTTCGCCGACCCATAACTATACACATATGGCAGAAACAACAGATGCTTACGAAAAAGTAACCGAACTCGCCAGAAGAAGAGGATTTGTCTGGCCTTCATCTGAAATATACGGTTCTGTTGCCGGATTCATTGATTACGGTCCGCTTGGGGCAATGCTCAAGCGCCGCATCGAAAATATCTGGCGCAGATTCTACGTCGTACAGGAAGGATACTATGAAATCGAATGCCCGACTGTGGGAATTGAACCCATCTACGTCGCATCAGGTCACGTCGGCGGCTTCTCCGATAAAATGTTTCAGTGTCCGCACTGCAATGAATATTTACGTGCAGACCATGTGGCAGAAGCATTCGGCATCCCGCACGCGGGAACAATGTCCAAAGAAGAACTCCGCGAAGTCTTAAAGGACAAAGAGTGCCCATCGTGTGGAAAAGTATTAGGCGAACTTGAAGTCTTCGACTTCAACCTGATGTTTACCACATCAATCGGTCCCGGAGGACAGAGAAAAGGATATCTCAGACCGGAAACCGCACAGGGAATGTTCGTTGATTTCCCGCGTCTTTTACGGTTCTATCGTGACCACTTACCGTTCGGCGCTGTTCAGATTGGAAAATCCTACCGTAACGAGATTTCCCCGCGTCAGGGAATGATTCGTCTTCGCGAATTCACTCAGGCAGAGGCAGAAATCTTCGTACATCCGAACGAGAAAAACCACCCGCAGTTTGCCCGCTACGCAAACTACTCAATGCCCTTATGCGGAATCGCACAACAGGAAAAAGACGAACCGGCAATTGTTAGAACCATGCGTCAGGCAGTTGATGAGGGAATCATTGCAAATGAATACGGCGCATACTACGTTGCAATGACTCACGACATCTTAACAACCGTGGGCTTCAACCCTGATAAAATCAGATTCAGACAGCACATGCCTGATGAGCGTGCACACTATGCAACCGACTGTTGGGATGCAGAAGCATACTCTGACCGCTTCGGCTGGGTTGAAATCGTCGGAATCGCAGACAGAACCAACTACGACTTAAAGGCACACTCCCGTGTATCCGGACAGAAGAACACCGTCTTTGTTCAGTACGCTGAGCCGAAAAAAGTACACCACAAAGCAATCGTCCCCAACTTCGGCAAATTAGGTCCGGCATTCCGCGGAAAAGCAAAAGCAGTCTCTGAAGCAATGACTTCTGCCGAGCCGCAGGATGACGGAATCCATCTCGTAATCGATGGTGAAGAAATTCTTGTCACGCCTGAGATGTACACCGTAAAAGACGAGATGGTTGATGTCTTCGGCGAAGATGTGATGCCGCATGTTATCGAGCCTTCCTACGGAATTGACCGTATCTGCTATATGGTTTTAGAACACGCCTTCCATGAAGATGTCGCAGACGGCGAAGCAAGAACTGTTATGCGCTTTAAATCCGGCGTAGCACCGGTTCAGGCTGCAGTTCTGCCGTTAATGGCAAGAGACGGACTTGACGAAATCGCAAAAGAGATTGTTGCAGCACTTCAGAATGAAGGCGTACAGACCGAGTACGACGACGCAGGAGCAATCGGCAGAAGATACAGAAGACAGGATGAAATCGGAACACCATTCTGTATCACAGTTGACTATGACACCAAAGAAGATGCAACAGTCACCCTTCGTGAGCGTGACTCTATGAAACAGATTCGTCTTGCAAAAGATGATGTCATCGCTAAACTGCCGCTCTCTTAACCGGCAGAATCTCTTTCGATTCACTCTAACCTTTATATGACATATATCAGCCGCAGAAATATTCCGGAAAATACGATTGAGGAACGAACATACCAGACGGCAATCGCCGCCAAGGCAGAAACAGCAAATACTCTTGCTGTTCTGCCGACTGGTATGGGAAAAACTGCGGTCGCTCTTCTTTTAGCAGCAAAGAGGCTTGATGCCGGAAAAATTCTGATGTTAGCCCCAACAAAGCCGCTTGTCGAACAGCATCTGCGTTACTTTTCTAAAAATCTCCTGTTAGGCGAAAACGAAGTGGTCATGCTCACCGGCGAAACAGCGCCTGCAAAGCGGATTAAACTCTTTACTGAATCGCGGTTCTGTATCGCGACACCTGAGGTCGTCAAAAATGACCTTATTGCCGAGCGGTACAATATGGAAGATGTTTCACTGTTAATTGTTGATGAATGTCATCACGCGACCGGAAACTATGCCTATGTTTTTATCGCGCAGCGGTATAATCAATCCGCAAAAGCTCCGCTTCTGCTCGGCATGACGGCATCACCCGGCTCGGATAAAGAACGTGTTGCAGAGATTTGCAGTAATCTTTCAATTGAGCAGGTGGAAAGCAGAACCGAAGACGACCCTGATGTCCGTCCGTATGTACATGAACGCGAACTGAAGTACATCACCCTTGAACTTCCCGAAGACCTCTGGCTTACGGTTTCTGTCTTAAACAGCATGATTGATGACAAACTCACGCAGCTTAAAGGACTGAATTATCACGTACCTACACGAAGCATGCTTTCAATGAAGGCGTTAAACGGTCTGATGGCGCAGATTCAGCTTCGAATGCAGCAGAAGGATAAGACTGCGTATCTTGCGGTCTCAATTCATGCCGAGCTGATGAAGCTTAAGCACGGGGTAACCATTGCCGAGTCTCAGGGTTCGACTGCGTTAAAATCCTATCTTCTGCGGCTTCAGGGCGAAGCGGCCGGGGCGGGAAGTAAGGCATCAAAGCGTATTGCTGCAGATCCGCGGTTTCCTAGAATTCTTACTCTCGCAGATTCATGGACAAAAGAGATTCATCCGAAAGCTGAGGCCGTTGTACGGGCTGTAAGAGAGCAGCTTCTTGAGTCTGCCGATTCAAAAATTATTGTCTTTGTTACTTACCGCGACAGTGTACAGATGATTGTGGATTATCTGACTGAGTCGGGCATCTCTGCGAAACGGTTCGTGGGACAGGCTTCCCGCGACTCTGAAAAAGGGCTGTCGCAGAAACAGCAGATTGAAGCAATCAGACAGTTCCGCGAAGGAGAATATTCTGTTCTTGTTGCAACGTCTGTGGGCGAAGAAGGCTTGGATATTCCGGCAACAGACCTTGTTATCTTTTATGAGGCAGTACCATCAGAAGTCCGCAGTATTCAGCGAAAAGGCAGAACCGGCAGAAACACCACCGGAAAAGTCTATGTCTTAGTAACGAAGGGAACCTCTGATGAAACCTACCGCTGGGTAAGCACAACAAAGGAAAAGCAGATGCTTAAAGGCGTTTCTGCAATGAAGGCAGGCGCTGTACCGAAGTTAGAGCGTCAGGCGGAAATCCCTGCCGCCGGCGAAAACAACTATGGCGAATCAAACCTGCCGACTTTGGCTGAAAAAATTATCGAGGCAGTCCGTGAAGACGCAGAGGAACGTCCTACAGTTATCGTCGATAACCGTGAGATGTCGGCAAAAGTCGCTGAAGAGTTAAGCAATCTCGGCGCTCATGTCGTGTTGGAACACATGGCAGCCGGCGATTATGCAGTAGCCAGCAGGATTCTTATTGAGCGTAAATCGCTGCAGGACTTTGTT
>DALTWR010000126.1 GCA_029986975.1 Methanocorpusculum sp. | reverse complement strand
CCCGCCCCAGCCACGCGATAAGCGTGGAACAGCTGGGGTGGATAGGGCTGCGATTTGCGTTTCTCGATTTGCGCAGATTTGCGGTTTCTTTGGCAATTTCAACTAATCAAATCAACCGTTTGTATTTTAGACAAGGGGCTGAATAGTTACCTAAAAATTTTAAAGATATTCTTTTCCGCCCATATACGGCTGAAGAACCTTCGGAATCTCCACTCTGCCGTCTTCAGTCTGATAGTTTTCAAGAATACAGCGAAGAGCACGCGACGTTGCAACAGCTGTTGAATTTAACGTGTGCAGCCACTGTTTTGACTCGAAATCATGAGCATCACGGACACGGATATTTAATCTGCATGCCTGATATGCAGTACAATTAGAACAGGAAACAACCTCACGGTACTCCTTATCACGCGGCATCCATGCCTCAATATCATACTTCTTTGCGGCAACCGTTCCAATATCACCCGTGCAGATGTTAACCACAGGGTACGGAAGACCGAGCTTCGTAAAAATCTCTTCTGCGTTTGCTAAAAGCTCCTCATGGAACTTCCAGGAATCCTCCGGCATACAGTAGATGAACTGCTCAATCTTCGTAAACTGGTGAACACGGAAAAGACCGCGGGAATCAAGACCGTGTGCGCCAATCTCGCGGCGGAAACAGGGAGATATACCCACCATCTTTAACGGAAGGTCTTTTTCCTCGAAGATTTCATCCTGATACATGGCAGCCATCGGATGTTCTGCGGTTGCAATTAAGTAGGCATCGTCATCTTCAATCTTGTACATGACTTTTTCAAAGTCGCCTAAATCAGTGACCTCTTCGTAGGACTTGCGGTTAATCATGTACGGAGGAATAACCGGCGTGTATCCTTTTGCAATAATAGTATCTAAAGCAAAGCGCTGAAGAGCTAAATCAAGCATCGCAAGATTTCCTTTTAAGAAATAGAAACCGGCGCCGGAAATCTTTGTCGCACGCTCAAAGTCAGCCCAGCCGTTTTCGGCTGCAATTTCTCCGGGGTTTTTCAGCTCAAAAGAGAACTCTTTGGGAGTTCCAACGGTTTTTACCACAACATTTTCTGTGTCGTCTTTTCCGTACGGAACACTTTCGTGTAAGATATTTGGAAGGCGCATTAAGTAGTAGCGGGTCTTTTCTGCTGCCTCAAGCATCGCCTCATCGTTTTTCTTAATCTCTGCCGGAAGAGCTTTTGCCTCGGCAAAAAGCGGCTGAGGGTCTTTTCCTTCCTTCTTGGCAGCGTTAATCTCTTTTGCTATCTGGTTTCTTCTGGCGCGAAGCTCATTGTTTTTAACTTCAAGTTCGCGTTTCTGTTTATCAAGCGCTAAGACTTCGTCAACCCAGAGAAGCTTTTCTGCATCCTGGCGTTTCTCTAAATCTGCACGGACAACTTCCGGATGCGCTCTTACAAATTTGATATCGAGCATAGTTGTGTATATATTTGATTTCACCATTGAAGAGGATTTCTGATTGGACGAGCAATGTTTAAATAGAGACAGTAATTCTATTGCATTTTTTTGTGCCCGGACACAAAAATATGCAATAGACAGAAGTCAAGCAGCCTCGCTCCATGAACAGAAAACTTATCCCCGCTCCCGACCAATACATAAAGACATTATGGCAGCAGCACTTATTGACCCCAATCTCTTAAAACTTGCAGAGATCGTCCTCACCGCAGATACCGTAAACAGCAACCCTGCCCTAACCGTCAACGACATTCCGCCGGAGTTCCGTGCAGTATTCTGCACAGAATCCCCCGGAGTCATTGCACGGCCGGTTACCATAAAAGAAGGCGTCTTAAAAGCAAACTTCCCGGAGATGAATCCAAGAGAACTCATAAAGCACCCGAAAAATATCTATCTTGAGTGCAATGATTTAGGTCAGTTCTCTCTTACCGCATCTCTTCCGGCAGCAAAATGGCTGCTGAAACATGCAGGGGCAGAAAATATCCTGAAAAACCCTGCCTTATCACTCGTTCTCGAAACCGCAGGAGAAAAATCTGTCTCCTACACAAAAGCAAAAGAGCAGATTCCGCTCTTTGAAGATACCGCTGACGCCCTGAAAGGAAAACTCGATGCAGCTGCCGCATCCGAGGAAATGAAAGGAGCACTTGAGCTGGTAACATCCTATGCGCCGGATGAAATTGAGTTCTCCTTAAATGATTTAGTCTATACCGAAGAACAGCTCGCTGTCGTAGATAAAGTCCGCACCGCACTCGAAAACCATGAGTTCCTGAAAGTCCACCGCATCTATGATGTGGGAAAAATCATGCTTGTGGGAAAGCCGGGAACAGGAAAAACCTCGTTTGCACTTGCCTTATCAAAGAAGCTGCACATGCCTGTCTTGGAGGTTCGTCTTTCCATGATTACCTCACAGTACTTAGGTGAGACCTCGAAAAACATCGACCGCATCTTTGAGCTGGCAAAAAAGATTGCACCCTGTATTCTTTTCATCGACGAGTTCGACTACATCGCAAAGACCCGTATCTCTGATGATAACGGAACGATGAAACGGGCGGTAAACACGCTTCTTAAATCCCTCGACCATGTAAACCTGATTAGAAACCGGGTTTTATTTATCGGGGCAACCAACTTCGCAGAAACACTGGATGAAGCAGTCTGGAGACGTTTTGACGAGGTTGTCAAGTTCGAGATGCCGGACGCAAAGATGCGTGAGGAAATCTTAGAGCATGTTGCATCAGATATTCCCTGCTCACAGAAGTTTTCCGAGATTGCAAAAATCACCGAAGGATTTTCCGGCGCAGATTTACGCATGATGCTTACAGAAGCTATTGTGTCTGCTCTTCTTGAGGGAAGAAAGGAACTTGCAGAATCTGACATTGATTCCGGTATTTCCTTAGTAAAGCGCCGGACATCTGTCAGAAGCGGAGAATAATGCGGATTACTGTTCTTGGAACAGGGGACACCGTAGGAACACCGAAAGTCGGATGCTCCTGCAGTGTCTGTCTCGAAGCACAAAAACGCGGCATTCAGCGTCTCAGGACATCTATTCTTGTTTCGCACGGGGATAAAAATCTGCTGATAGATACATCCCCTGACCTGCGCCAGCAGCTTTTAGCAGCAGGCGCTCCCCATATTGATGCAATTATCTGGACGCACGGACACTATGACCATATCATGGGTTTTCCGGATTTTTACCGGGTTCAGCGCGAAACGCTGCAGGTCTATGGTGCGCCTGAGGTTTTAGATTACTGCGGAAGTATTTTTTCATTCATCAAACATGATGAAATTTCCCTGCAGCCGTATGTGTCAAGCGATATCTGCGGTATGTCTGTTACGATTTTTCCCGTCGAACACGATGGAACTCCCACATACGGGATGAGAATTGAAGCTGACGGCAAGGTCTTTGCCTACTCATGCGATACGCGGGCTGATATTGCAGAAGCCTCGCTTGACCTGATGCGTGATGCAGATTTGCTTCTCCTCGACGGCATTTTTCCGCCGGAAGTGCATATCAAAAAACACATGAATACAGCTGACGCTGAGCGTCTCGGTGCTGAACTGAATGCGAAAGAGTTTTTCTGCGTGCACATGAGCCATAAAATTCCGCTTGACTATAAGTATGCTGCACATGATATGCAGACGTGGGAACTGTAAAGCGGGTGAGGAGTAAGCCTTTACTATTCAGCCCTCTTATTCTGAAATAGAGGATTCTGGTTTTGTCAGTGAACATTGCTTAGATAAAAGAACCGCGAATAAACGCGAATTATTTCGTTCGCCAATTAGCATTTTCTGGCGTTCCAGTGACGCTCGTGACTAATCGTCAC
>DALTWR010000125.1 GCA_029986975.1 Methanocorpusculum sp. | reverse complement strand
TCAGGAGTTTAAAGATTTAATAAAACCGGAGGATGATGATACATGAGCCATGAACATGAGCATATAAAGTACTTTGGCGGATGGAAACTTACTGCAGCAATTGCGGTAATTCTTGCTGTCGTTATATGTGTCCTCCTGATTCCGGAACTTCCAATTATGCAGGAGAAAGAACCGGTCGAAATACCGGTTCTTCTTCCGTTAAGCGGAGAGTTCAAAGATATTGGACTCGAACTGAAATCAGGAATCGACCTTGCTTTCGAAGACACCGGAAACAGATATATGCCGGTATATTATGATACTGAAGGAAATCCGGCAAAGGCGATAAATTATGCCAGGTCTTTGTATGTTGACGGATACAGAATAGTTCTTGGACCCACACTCAGCGCTGAAGCGTCATCTCTTGCGCCGTATGCTGAAATGCTTGGTATTCTGATGGTTTGCCCGACAGCGACATCAGAAGATTTGACACAATATCCAAACTATGTATTCAGACTTGTTTCTTCAGATAGATATACGGGAAACGGGGTTGTAAAAATCTTTACATCTGTTGAATCTGTTAAAAACATCACTGTTCTCTGGAGTATGGCTGATTTCGGAAACAGTCTGTATAATGCATTCAAAACTGCAATGGCTGAAACTGAAGAAGAGTGGGAAGAGGATGGTGAAGAGTTCCCGTTTACCGTGACATATATTCCAATTCCGGCGGACTTAACAAATATTAAAGGTAAGGTGGCAGAATCTCATCCGGATGCGCTCTTTATCATTCCGAAAACCCCGGTTGAAGCAAACAGAATAATTGACATGGTTCACGATGAAATCTCTGAAGATATTATTCGTGTTGTAGCAGATACCGGATATTCACCGTTGGTTGCAGCGAATCCGAATGCAGAGGGCATATACACAGTCAATCCGCTAAAACAGACAAATGACCCGTATTTTGAATTGATGTATCAGGAAAAGTATGGGGCTTCTCCATCATATGCAAATACATACTATGGATATGATGCAGCGAACCTGCTGATTATGGCGATGGATGCGTCTTCTCATAATGACCCGAAAGAAGTTAGTGATATATTAAAGGAGACAAGGTACCTTGGTGTTACCGGAGCAATCTGCTTTGATGAAAATGCAGACCGGTATCCGGTCTATACTGTTATGCAGATTCAGAATGGTGAATGGATTTCTCTCCCGTGGAAATCTGTATTCATCTTCAACACAGGAAAACACTAAAGTACGATTCATACATAATTCACCTTATCAAATGTTTCCCTAACTCTCTTTTTCGTGCATACCTTTAATATCTCAGACGTCAATGTAATAAGACCAATGTTGTAACTACCTATGGGTATGTCAGCATACGGTGATAAAAATGGCAGAAACTGTCGAGGTCTTAGTACCTGGCGGCAGAGCAACTGCCGGACCGCCTCTTGGCCCGGCTCTTGGTCCACTCGGAATCAACGTGAAAGCAGTTGTTGATGACATCAACAAAAAGACTGCTGAGTTCAACGGTATGACTGTTCCGGTAACGGTTACAGTTGATGACAAGAAGAACGTCACGCTGACTATCGGTATCCCGCCGACAACTGCACTTATTATGAAGGAAGCAGGTGTCGAGAAAGGATCCGGTTCTCCGAAGGCTGAGAAAGTTGGTAATCTGCCGCTTGATGCTGTCATTCGCATCGCAAAGATGAAGATGGAAAAAATGCTTTCCTACGAGCTTAAAGAAGCCGTTAAGGAAGTTATCGGAACCTGTGTTTCCGTAGGCATTACCGTCGAAGGCAAAGCACCGAAAGATGCAATTGCCGCAATCAATGCAGGCGAATGGGACGCACAGCTTGCATAAGCTGTCCTTAGTATCAACGGGTACGTGGGAAACCACGTAAAAATGCACAGAAATAGAGAACAAAGCCATAGGAGATTGGAGTAAGGAACTCCGGTCGAATACTATGGGAGGCTTCATCAATGGTTGAAAGAACCCAAATTACACAAGCTGTTACGGCAGCACTTGAGGCAGCTCCTAAGAGAAAGTTCCAGGAAAGCGTGGACATCACCATTAACCTGAAACACGTCGATATGAGCCAGCCGAAAAACCGTATTGATGAGACGATTCTTCTGCCGCAGTCAATGGGCGTCAAAAAGATTGCCGTACTCGGTAAAGGAGATATCGTATCCCAGGCTCGCAACTCAGGTGTCGATTTAATTATGGGCCCTGAAGAAATCGAGCGTCTGGGCGGCGCACCGCGTGAAGCACGCAAGATGGCCGACACCTACGATTTCTTCTTAGCAGAGACAGCAGTCATGCCGCTTGTTGGTCGCTGGCTCGGTCAGAGACTCGGTCCCCGCGGAAAAATGCCGCAGCCGATTCCCCCGCAGCAGGACATCACACCGATTGTCGAGCGTCTGAAGAACTCCGTCAGAGTCCGTTCAAAAGACAGATTAAACATGTCTGTTAAGATCGGAACTACCGGCATGTCCGCTGACGCAGTTGCAGAAAACATCGACGCAGTCCTGAAAAGAGTCATCGGAAGACTCGAGAACGGAGAATTAAATGTCCGCTCTGTCTTCGTCAAAACCACGATGGGTCCAGCAGTGAAGGTGATGTAATATGGCAATTTATACCGCACATCTTCCCGAATGGAAACGCGAAGAAGTAGAACAGATTAAAGAACTCGCAAGCAGCCATGAACTGATTGGACTTGTTGACATTTACGGTATCCCCGCAAAACAGTTCCAGCAGATCAGAAGAAACCTGCACGGCAATGCTGTAGTAAAAGTCGCCAGAAACACGCTCGTTGCACATGCGTTCAACGAACTTGGCGGACAGTTCATTGACTTAAACGAAAAGGTCACTGAGCACTCTGCACTTATCTTTGCATCCGGCAATCCGTTTAAGCTGTTCAAGTCCCTTGAACAGACTAAGACGAGACGCGCTGCAAAGGCAGGCGAAATTACTCCGGAAGACATTGTTGTCTCAGAAGGTCCGACTTCCTTCAAGCCGGGACCGATTGTCGGAGAATTAAACTCCGCAGGTATTCCGGCAGCAATTGACGGCGGAAAGGTCAAGATTAAACAGACCAAGACCGTTGTTAAGGCAGGAGAAGCAGTTTCTGCAAAGCAGGCAGATGTCTTATCCAAACTCGACATCAAACCGATGCCGGTTGGACTGAGCCTGGTTGCAGTCTGCTACGAAGGCGAGATTTATCTGCCAGACGTCCTCGCAGTTGACGACGAAGCATACAAGGCAAAGATCACTCTTGCAGCATCTCAGGCATTCAACTTAGCAGTCAATGCAGCAGTTCCGACCGCATGTGCGGCTGTTACTGAAGCACAGATTGCAAAGGCAGTCCGTGAGGCAAGAAACCTCGGTGTTGAAGCACCTATCTATGAGAAAGGTGTCATCGAGATGATCATCGGCAAAGCATACAGACAAGCAAGTGCCCTTAAGGCATAAACAAATCCAAGAAAAAAATAGGTGAAAGAAATGGAGTACATTTACGCAGCTCTGTTAGTTCACTCCGCAGGAAAGACTGTGGATGAAGCATCAGTCAAGGCAGTTCTCACTGCCGCAGGTATCGAAGTTGACGACTCTCGTGTAAAAGCATTAATTGCAGCACTTGAAGGCGTTGACATTGAAGAAGCTATCTCTAAGGCAGCAGCAGCACCGGTCGCAGCAGCAGCACCGGCAGCAGCAGGCGCAGCACCGGCAGCAGCAGAAGCAGCACCGGCACCGGAAGAGAACAAGGAAGAAGAAGAAGAGAACGCCATGGCAGGCCTTGGCGCACTCTTCGGATAAATTCCCTTCTTTTTCTTTTAGT
>DALTWR010000124.1 GCA_029986975.1 Methanocorpusculum sp. | reverse complement strand
GTGCAGCACGCGAAATTGCACTCCACTTCTCGAAGAGTGAACTCGTCTCTTACACTAAGATTGACGAGGGTCAGCTCTACGAGTAATATTTTTATTTTTTGTGACTATTCAGCCCCTTATTCTGAAATAGAGGTTTTTAGTTTTGTCAGTGAACACTGCCATATCCCGCCCGTAGGTTGAGTTTGTCAAATCCCGCCAAACAAACTAATCAACTGAATTTCAGATGAGGAGGGTGAATTGTTACATTGTTTTTAAACAGTATTCTCTGATGAGAAATCAGGAGGTGAACGGCGTACCCACCTCAATCAGCGTCCCGTCTAAATCGTAGAATCGAACGACACGCTGCCCCCACGTGTGCGTCATGAGCGGATTGACATATTCGGTTTCCGGGTACAAGGTCTGAAGTTTTTTCACGAATGCCTCGATATCAGCTTCTTCGAAATACAGTTCTGCGGCATTGTTCTTCATGATGGTATCTTTTCCGAGGAACATCTGCCAGTACCGTTCCTCCTGAAGAACAAGACCTCCATCCAGAATCATATTGCCATCATTATCCTGAATCAGTTCGAGACCGAACAAATCATGATAATATTTTTTTGATTTTTCGATATCCTTTACGACGATGAGAAAACCGCATAGTTTCATATATTACCTCCAATAATACAAATGAAAAATCACTGACGAGGGTAAACTCGTCCAACGTTTCTTTTCTTCATATATTTCCGCGTATTCTGATGCGGACGACGGTGTTCAAACCCTGATTTTGCCGCAAGTTCCGGCGGGTCTGGAAGCCGCTCCGGTTTTCCTACTTTCGGAAATGCCGTTATTTCATCATCACAGTAGCTAAGAACAGTTTCCATCCGCTCTGCACCAAGCACCGGCTTAACTGTTTCGAGCCAGAGATAGAATCCCACGCGTGATGGGGTTGGGCGTTCATACTTAAAACCGCCGAGACTGGATGGAACAAGTTTCAGATACTCACGTTTTTTGCGCGGCTTAAGATACACAACCGGTTCAATCTCCGGGAAATCAACCGCAACAATAACTTTTGAGTATTCCGCGAAGATTTTTTCAGGCGTCAGTTCTTCGGATTTGATGCGAAGACCGTGATTTGCAACAAGAGATTTAATCGCTGATGGGTACAGACCGCCGCAGATAACTTTTTTGACCAGCGGAGAGACGCTTGGATTGTCGAAGAACTGATTTGCAGTTAAATGATGTTCTTCTGCGAAATAAAGCTGAGAGAGAGCTTCATCGTGCAGTTTTTTGTAATCAAACTGAACTGTATGCAGATCTTCTGCCTTAACCAGTTTCGGAGATGTCTCGACGTTTGTCGGGAGATTCATGAGCCGGATGCCTGCTAAGCAGCGCTTCATTGTTTCACAGCTTGCCGTACAGATGTAGGCATTATCCGTGTCTTCTTTCAGCCGTTTTACCGTCTGGGTGTTTGCAATATCTACTGAGGTAAAGAGAATGAATCCTACATGCTCCTGCCCGAAAAGGTAGCCGAAGAGTTTCTTCTTATAGATAATCTCCTCTTCCAAATCCTTTAAGTCGGCAGGGGATGTTACAATCTCACAGAAGACGACTTTATCATTTTTGTCGAAGAGAAGCAAATCGACCTCGGCTAAATCCTGTCCGTTTCCGCGGACACGGATGTCTCCTTTATCTGCAGAGTAAATGCCGTTTGTTCCAAGCTGATTTTTGACTTTGTGCGATTTAACATCAGCACCTTTCCGCACGATTTTTTTAATCGTATCTGTGTCTTCAGCAATTCTGATGAGCTGCTCATAGATAAGATACTCAAACCAGTATCCTTCAGCCGTTCTCATCAGCATAATATCTTCAGAGAAAAGACTTCTCCGGTCTGCAGGTCTCATGTGCCTGAGTGCACGTACTGCTAAGGAGCGTGTTGGAACATAGCGGTCAAACTTCTCTGAAATCCACTCAAGCATAGACTCTTCCTTTATTTCCTTCGTCTGCTGGGATTTTTGCCTGCGGAACGGATGTCTGCCATCCGGCGCACTGTTTTTCTTTGGTTTCTGGTGATACGTGTTCTGATTATTCATTATTGAGAACTAAGATTCTCCGGGTAAGACTTTTGTGAATGTACTGTTCAAAAAATCCTGCCACGGTAAAACCAGCCGCGAGAGCATAGGGTCGAATGTCCTGATGAGTTACCACAACAGCACGTTTTCCCTTCTTTAAGACACGTCTGATTTCAGATAATGCCCCTGTATATAAAGAGGCTAATGTTTCTGCGCCGACAGCTGTTGACTGACCGTAGGGGAAGTCACAGGCTACTGCGTCGAATGATGCATTTTTGTAAGGCATATTTGTTGCATCCGCACGGAATAGTACGGCACCTTCGACATTTTGACGGCAGCCGTCAAGCATCCGGCTGTCAAAGTCGCTTCCAACACCGTTTACACCGAGGAGATGTGTTTCAAGAAGCATTCCGCCTGTTCCGCAGAACGGGTCAAGAAGTGTCTCTCCTTTTTTCACACAGGTAAGATTAACAATCGCACGTGCAAATAGCGGCATCATAACTCCGGGATGGAAATATGCCCGTTTGTTCGGGTTGCGGGACGCGTAGCTTCCGCGGTCTATTTCATAGAGAACGCGCCCGAACCAGCATAAGCCGTCACTAAATACTGCCCGATAAACTATTTCCGGACTTTTCAGGGATACTGTTCCTTTGATTAAAGACCCCATCATACGTTCGGTTTGTGTCAGTGATTCAGGCAGGACGGCAGGATGAATCTTTCGTGCCCTGCAGCAGTATGGCTTCTCTGCTTCTATCGCTAAGGTCTGAAGAAGATTTTTCAAGTCTTCAGCAGTTCCATTACAGACGCCGAGAAGTTCTGAAACAATATGTGTTTCAGCAAGCCGCAGAGAATCTTCCGGATGTTCACATTCAGCAACGGCAATTCCATTGGCGCGGGAGGTAATCTCCGCAACGCAGGCAAGTTCTGCCGCTGCCAGTTCCTGATTTTCACCGGAGAGTTCGTACAGCAGTTTCATCCGTCTTATATATGCGTGTTCTTAGGATATCTATGTTAACTATCTATCGCCTAAATGAAAGAGACGAATAATCTGATTTCAGCATTTTACGTTTCCATCCCGGCTCTTTGAAAATAACTGCAGCTTTACTCTTTATTATCCAAAGCTGCAGAACCAGTCTCAACCACATACGCCTTGATAAAAAACTCCGGATGATAGCGCAATTTTGACTCCCGAAGACCGCCTCTATCCATATCTCCTTCGCGGTTGATTACTGCATAGCGTCCGCAAAGCGTCTGTGCTGTTTCCCAATTTATAACCTTAAAGATTCCCGGATATTTCTTCAGCCCTTTTTCATAATGGATGAAGACGATGTCACTGCATCTGTTTTCCCAGATTGAAACAGCCGCGACAACGCCTGAAATTCTGATAAGGATTCCTTCGAGATTCAGATCCGCAAAATGATCCAAAGAGATATCTGCGGCAAGCAGTTCATCAGGAATCTCAGAAGATTCCTCAAACTCTTTTTCCGCACCCCACTGATGAATCATTGCCCGGACTTCTTCTAAGTTCTCACTGCCAATCTTTTCAACGGTGTAAGTGAAACTCCGCTGGAACTGATGAATCTGTCCGCGGATTCCGACAAAGCGTTTCCCCTTCAGTTCGGCAAGCGTTTCTGTCTTCCAGCAGTATTCAAAATAGCCGCGGTTTTCGGTGATTGCCGCTTCAGAGTGGCGTGCTGGAAACTGCTGACAGAGTTCTTCATCATAGATACAAATGGCAGCACCTTCAGTCTTTGAAAACGCATACACC
>DALTWR010000123.1 GCA_029986975.1 Methanocorpusculum sp. | reverse complement strand
AAAAACAAGACTATAACTACATAGACAACCAATATACTATGGAATTGTCAGCGGACGTGTTTACTCAATGGAACTCAAACAAGCACACATAATATCAGGTACGGGTATGTCATTTTCTCATCCTATACCTGATTTATTTTCCGCTGCATTTGACACTCCTGATTTTTCTTTTTTCCCCGGTTTTTGTGATGTACATGTTCATTTCAGAGAACCCGGATTCTCGTACAAAGAAACGATTGCGACCGGCTCAAAGGCAGCGGCACACGGCGGATACACATCAGTATGCACCATGCCGAACTTAGCGCCCGTACCGGACAGCGCGGTTCACCTAAAAGAACAGACAGACATCATAGACCGTAACGCGAGAATCGCCGTCTATCCCTACGGGGCAATTACCATAGGCGAAGCAGGAAACGCGCTATCTGCCATGGACGAATTAGCTCCAAAGGTAATCGCATTCTCTGATGACGGACGCGGCGTTCAGTCCGAAGAGATGATGAAGCGGGCAATGCTCAAAGCAAAACAGCTTGGAAAAATCATCGCCGCCCACTGCGAAGTAAATTCGCTGCTTCATGGAGGATACATCCATGATGGAGCTTACGCTAAAAACCACGGACACCGCGGCATCTCATCCGAAAGCGAATACGCAGAAATCGAACGCGACCTGCGGCTCGCTCAAGAGACCGGCTGTGCGTTCCACGTATGCCACATATCCGCGAAAGAAAGTGTATCATTAATCCGCGAAGCAAAAGCAGACGGCGTTGATGTGACCTGTGAAACTGCCCCTCATTACCTCTTACTCGACGAAAACGACCTCGAAGAAGACGGCAGATTCAAAATGAACCCGCCCCTTCGCTCAAAAGAGGACAAGGCAGCACTTCTTGCCGGATTAAAAGACGGCACGATAGACATGATTGCAACAGATCATGCCCCTCACTCGAAAGAAGAAAAATCATTAGGATTAGAGAAAAGTCCGTTTGGAATAACCGGTCTGGAAACAGCGTTTCCCATCCTTTACACAGGACTCGTAAAGACCGGAATTATTACTCTCGAAAAACTCATTGACTTGTTATCGAAAAACCCCCGGACGCGGTTTTCCATTCCGGACAACGGCTACTCGGTCTGGAACTTAAACGAATCATACCGTATAAATCCGGCGGATTTCTACTCAATGGGAAAATCAACACCCTTCGAAGGAGCGGAAGTGTTCGGCAGAAACTATCTGACGGTCTGCTCCTCAAAAGCAGTGTACTGCAGAAATGAACTGGTGAAAAAATGACTAAAAGAACGGACATAAAAAAGATACTTATCATCGGCTCAGGTCCGATTGTAATCGGGCAGGCTGCTGAGTTCGACTATGCAGGAACTCAGGCATGCCTTGCCTTAAAAGAAGAAGGATATGAAGTTGTTCTGGTAAACTCAAATCCGGCAACAATTATGACTGACACCTCCATTGCAGATAAAGTGTACATGGAGCCATTGACGCTTGAATACGTTGCACGTATTCTGCGCTATGAAAGACCGGATGCAATACTTCCCGGTATCGGCGGTCAGACCGGTCTTAACCTTGTAATGCAGCTCGATAAAAAAGGCATCTTAAAAGAGTGTCATACAGAACTTTTAGGAACGCCGGCGGCAAGTATCGAGCGGGCAGAAGACCGTGAACTCTTTAAAGAGATGTGTGAAAAAATTGGTGAGCCGGTAATTCCATCCGAAATCACCTACTCAGTCGAAGAGGCAAAAGAGGCGGCAAAAAGAATCGGGTATCCGGTTGTACTTCGTCCGGCTTTCACCCTCGGCGGACGGGAGGCGGTTTTGCTGAAAACGAGGCGGAACTTGTCGAAACCGCACAGAACGGTTTTGCCTTATCTCCGGTTCATCAGGTGCTCGTTGAAAAGAGCGTCAGAGGATATAAGGAGATTGAGTTTGAGGTCATGCGTGATTCTGCAGACCACACAATTACCATCTGCGGAATGGAAAATGTGGATCCTGTAGGTGTTCATACCGGAGACTCTGTCGTTGTAGCTCCTATCATGTCCTTATCAGAGCATGACTATAGGATGCTCAACGAAAGTGCATTGAAGTTAATCCGCGAACTCAAAATCGCCGGAGGATGCAATGTACAGTTTGCCTTAAATCCGTACAATAGTGAATATTTCTTAATTGAGGTAAACCCGCGTGTATCGCGCTCGTCCGCTCTTGCGTCAAAAGCAAGCGGATATCCGATTGCCAGAGTTACCGCGAAAATTGCAGCCGGCATGGAGCTTTCAGAAATTCCGGTCGCCGGAGGCACTGCGGCTATCGAGCCGACGCTTGACTATGTGATTGCCAAGTTCCCGCGGTTCCCGTTCGCTAAATTCACGTCAGCCCCGAATACGCTTGGAACACAGATGAAAGCAACAGGCGAGGTCATGGGTATTGGCTCCTCCCTCGAAGAGTGTTTGTTAAAATCGGTCCGCTCTCTTGAAATCGGGGCAGACCATATCTATCTTCCGAAGTTTTCAAAGATGACCTTCGACGAACTCTTTGAGTACGTGAAGGTCTTTAGAGCTGACGGCATCTTTGCCGTAGCTCAGCTTATCAGACTCGGCGCTGATTTAGGAAAGCTGCACAAAGCAACGATGATAACCCCGCTTTTCCTCGAAGCACTCAAGCGCATCACCGACCTTGAGTCCGAGGTGATGGCGCATCCGAATGATAAGGACATTTTAGCGAAGGCAAAACGCTTAGGATTTTCCGATTCATACATTGCACATCTCTGGGACGTCAAAGAGATTGAGATTTACCGTCTGAGAAAAGAAAACGGCATTGTCCCCATCTTTAAGATGGTAGATACCCTTCACACCGGAAAGTACATCGCATATCTGTACTCGTCATACACCGGAGAAAACGCATCCCGTCTTTCTGATAAGAAAAAGATTGTTGTTCTCGGTGCCGGACCGATTAGAATCGGTCAGGGTGTCGAGTTCGACTACTCAACGGTTCACGCGGTTCAAACCATCCGCAAAGCAGGATACGAGGCAATTATCATCAACAATAATCCGGAAACGGTATCAACTGATTATACAACGGCTGACAAACTCTACTTCGAGCCGCTGACGCCCGAAGATGTGATGGCGATTATCGACTTTGAAAAGCCGGAAGGAGTTATTGCATCCTTAGGCGGTCAGACGGCAATTAATCTTGCAGAGCCGCTGCACGCCCGCGGGGTTAAGATTATCGGAACCGACTGTGATGCAATCGACAAGGCGGAAAACCGTGAACTCTTTGAAAAACTCTTACTCGACCTCGGCATTCCGCAGCCGGAGGGGTGTGCCGTAACAAAAATCGAAGACGGGGTCGCAGCTGCTGAAAGAATCGGCTATCCGGTTCTTGTTCGTCCGAGTTTTGTCTTAGGCGGACGTGCAATGCAGATCGTAGCCGATGAAAAACAGCTCCGCCATTATCTGAAAACGGCTGTTGAAATCGATGAGGACAAACCGGTTCTTGTTGATAAGTACATCATCGGAAAAGAGGTTGAAGTTGACGCCGTCTGTGACGGACGCGATGTATTTGTGCCCGGAATTATGGAGCTGGTCGAGCGTACCGGAATTCATTCCGGCGACTCGATTTCAGTCTATCCGTCTTTCTCCATCTCGGACAAGGTTTAGGGCATTATCCTTCAGTATGCAAAGAAGTTAGGTCCGGCGATTGGAATTGTCGGTCTGTACAACATCCAGTTCATCGTCGATAAAGATGAAAACGTCTATATCATCGAGGTAAATCCGCGTTCTTCGAGAACGGTGCCGTTCCTTTCAAAATCAACCGGCTACTCGCTTGCAGATATTGCAACGAATG
>DALTWR010000122.1 GCA_029986975.1 Methanocorpusculum sp. | reverse complement strand
CTCAATTTCTGCAACGCCGCGCACAACAACTTTACCCTGACCGGTGAGGTAGGCGTTGCTGATACCGGCATTTCCCATGATGATACCGCCCGTCGGAAAGTCCGGACCGGGTAAAATCTTCATCATGGATGGAACATCCATTTCAGGATTGTCAATGTAAGCATTTACGAGAGCACAAACCTCGCCTAAGTTGTGCGGAAGCATGTTGGTAGCCATTCCGACCGCAATACCCATCGAACCATTTACCAGCAGGTTCGGGATTTTACTGGGAAGAACATCCGGTTCGAGAGAAGACTCATCGAAGTTTGGAATCATATCGACGGTTTCTTTGTCGATATCTTCCAAAAGAGACTCTGCAGTCTTCGTGAGACGTGCTTCTGTGTAACGCATTGCTGCAGGAGAATCACCGTCAATAGAACCGAAGTTACCCTGACCATCTACTAACGTGTAGCGGTAGGAGAAGGGCTGAGCCATCTTTGCCAAGGTGTCATAGATTGCAGCATCTCCATGCGGGTGATAATTACCCATCGTGGCAGCTACTGCCTTTGCAGACTTCTTGTACGGATTCGACGAGGTGTTGTTTTCGTCGTGGTACATCGCATAGAGAATTCTGCGGTGAACCGGCTTTAATCCGTCGCGGACATCCGGAATGGCACGGCCAATGATGACACTCATCGCATAATCGATGAAGCAGTTTTTCATCTCGTCTTCGACATTTACCGGCGTTACCTTGTGTCCTTCCTGCGGATTGAACTCTTCATTCTCAGATGTCAAGGTTTCTCACCTCCCCTGCATGGCGTTTAATGAAATCTTTTCTGGGGATAACATCATCTCCCATCAGTTTTTCGAATATCTCGTTTGCGTAGCTTGCATCTTCGATTCTGACCTGCTTTAAGATACGGTTCTTCGGATCCATAGTGGTCTCCCAGAGCTGCCCTGCATTCATTTCACCAAGACCTTTGTACCGCTGAACAGATGCTTTCTCGCCGAACTCGGCAGTGGCAGCTTTCATATCTTCTTCAGTATAGACATAGCGTTCCTGTTTTCCTTTGGAAATCTTGAAAAGCGGAGGCTGCGCGATATAGACATAGCCGTTTTCAATTAACGGCCGCATATAGCGGAAGAAGAATGTCAGGAGCAGAATTCTGATATGTGCACCATCCACATCAGCATCAGTCATGATTACGATGTGGTGGTAGCGTGCTTTGCTGACGTCAAAGGCATCACCGTAGCCTGAGCCGACAGCAGATATGAGTGTCTGAATTTCCAGATTTTTAAGCGCCTTGTGTTCAAGCGCCTTTTCAACGTTTAAGATTTTACCGCGGAGCGGTAAGATTGCCTGGAATCTGCGGTCACGTCCCTGCTTTGCAGAACCGCCTGCAGAATCTCCTTCCACAATATAGATTTCAGACTTTGCCGGGTCGCGTTCAGAACAGTCCGCCAGTTTGCCCGGAAGACCTGACATCTCAAGCGTGCTCTTTCTGCGGGCAAGTTCTTTGGCGCGGCGGGCTGCTTCACGGGCGTTTGCCGCCTCCTGAGACTTTTTGGCAATGGCTGCAATAACCTTCGGGTTCTCCTCAAAGAACTCGGTAAGTGCATTGTACACAAGGGAATCAACAACGTATTTGACATTGCTGTTTCCAAGACGCATCTTCGTCTGACCTTCAAACTGCGGATTTGCAATCTTGATGCTGATAACAGCAGTCAGACCTTCGCGGACATCTTCGCCTTTGACAGATACATCCTCTTTTAAGTGCTTGTTTTCGTGAGCACTCTTGTTTATAGCCCGCGTCAGTGCTGAACGGAATCCTTCGAGGTGAGTTCCGCCTTCTCTGGTGTTTACTG
This sequence comes from Methanocorpusculum sp., assembly GCA_029986975.1. Lineage (GTDB taxonomy): Archaea > Halobacteriota > Methanomicrobia > Methanomicrobiales > Methanocorpusculaceae > Methanocorpusculum. The sequence continues at coordinate 2,011 of DALTWR010000122.1, read as the reverse complement.
AGTTTACAAAGGTGTAGAGGGTTTCAGAGTAGGTGGTGTTGTACTGCAGAGCAATTTCCACATCGATTTTATTTTCAGTATCTGCTTTGTCGATGTAGATGGGGATTTCATGCAGGAGTTCTTTTCCCTCGTTTAAGTGCTGCACGAACTCGCGAAGACCTCCCTGATAACAGTAGATTTCAGTATCTCCTGAGCGTTTGTCTTCGATTTCAATCTCGACACCTTTGTTTAAGTAGGCAAGTTCACGGAACCGGTGAGCTAAGATGTCGTAATCAAACTCAGTGGTTTCAAAGATTGAACCGTCAGGGAAGAAGGTAATACGTGTTCCTGTGGTGTCACGCGGAGATGATGCATCGTGATGCATCCGGTTCATTCTTTCGGCAAATTCCTTATCGGTTTCAGGACGTGATTCAAGTCCTTTTACAATGCCTCCTTTAGAAAACACCATTGAATAGACAGAGCCGTTGCGGAAGACTTCCGCGGTTAAGCGGGTTGCAAGTGCGTTTACCACTGAGATACCAACACCATGCAGACCGCCTGATACCTGATAGGAGTTTTTATCAAACTTACCTCCGGCATGAAGAACGGTCAAGACGACCTCAAGGGCACTTTTACCCTGTTTTTCCATGAAGTCCACCGGAATGCCGCGGCCGTCATCCTCGACAGAGATAGAGCCGTCAGCATTGATTACAATGTGGACATGTTTACAAAAGCCCGCTAATGCTTCATCAATCGAGTTGTCAACCACCTCGTAAACCAGGTGGTGCAGACCTCGCGTGTCGGTACTTCCGATATACATTGCCGGACGTTCACGAACCGGCGCAAGCCCCTCTAAAACGGTGATGTGAGAGGCGTCATAATTATCAGTCATTACTCTTTTTTCTCCTTAAGTGCAGATGTGTTTTTGCGAGGGATTAACCGCGCAGGACAGTACTGTAGATTCGGATAGAATTTAGTTATAATATTGGTTTTGAAACCTTATAAACATCTCCTCAACTGTGCTGAATTGAAAAATAAAGAATAATTCTCGTCCGGATTTGGTTGAAGATGTTATACGAATCTCTCAAAAATCAGGAGACTTAATTTAATGCTGAATTATGGGCTGATTTTAAAAACGGGTGATTATTTATGCTTTGATTTATTTGTGGGAATCTCTGTTGACGAAAAAAAGGGAGATGGATATTTGTTATATCTATTTTTCGGGATGTTTTTCCTGATATGAGGCTTCAGGACCCATCTTCAAAAGGTCGTCTAAGGTGTTGACATTTCTGAAGGTTTCAAGTTCAGGATCATATTTTCTCAACTCTTCCGGCGGGATTTTCAGCGTGTTTAAACTGTGCACCATTGCATGAAGCGAAGAGCCTTTCTTTTCTGTAAGATACCTGCGTACCGCATCAGTATTATAGACTGCATGAAGCGGCTCCATATCTGAGTTTTCCCATTCAGGAATGACTGCATCATAACTCCCAAGTTTGTCAAACAAACAGGAGACAACCGCACGATTTATAGTGGGCATATCACAGGCTGCAATGAAAACCGATTTGCCTTTTACTTCTTCGATACCTGATGCGATACCGCCAATCGGTCCAAGACCACGCTCTTTATCCCATGTGCAGCGGACATTTTCAGGAAGTCCTGCAAAGTGTGCCGTCTGTGCCTCGTTTTTTGCGACAATAACTATCTCATCAGTGATTCCGGAAAATACCGCAACCAGACGGGCGATAAATGAACAGCCCTTGTAGGAGAAAAAGTATTTTTCCCTGCCGTTAACCCGTTTTGCCTCGCCTCCGGCAAGAATCATCGCTGAACGTTCTACTGACATATTTCTGCAGTATGTATTTGCTTTTTATCTATAAAGATAAACGGTACACATACGTGCCGGGAGAAGAAATCAGATACCTGTTAAACAGGACAAAGATGAATTGCTGCTGTCAGAAATGAATCTCAATAAATTATACGTAACTATTCAGCACCCTTATCTGAAATATAAACGGTTGCTTTGGTCGGTGTG
>DALTWR010000121.1 GCA_029986975.1 Methanocorpusculum sp. | reverse complement strand
TAAATGATCTCCTGCGAAGAGCAAAAGAATATCTTGATGAAAGATATCACCCTGACGGCTTCAACGCAGGAATTAACTGCGGAGAAGCTGCCGGTCAGACGATTTTTCATTTCCATATGCATGTAATACCAAGGTACGCCGGAGATGTGGAAAGTCCGCGGGGCGGAGTACGGGGCGTAATTGCTGCAAAGCAGGATTATCCGCACTCCCTGAAAAGAGAGTGAATAGTTACAGTTATCTTATTTCTTCGCCGGAAGCGTCAGTTTTTCAGACAATCCAATCGACGCCGTCTCTAAAAGCCCCTCGTAATCCATAGTTGTCTCGACACAGCCGTCTTTTTGAGTAACAACACCTATCGTTGTCATAGAAATTCTTCTCCCCATCTCAAGACCGTCTTTCACCTCAACAAGACAGCCCACTCCCATCATAGCTTTGGGGTGATACTTTTTTACCATACGTTTAATCAGCGTTGACCCCGGACAGATAAACACATGATACCCTGCACCCTCCAAAACCGGAATGACCTCACCGAGTCTGCATCTGCCGCATCTGCTGCAGAGAATTCCATCAGGCGTCAGATGCGCCGGACACTTCGCAGACCTGAGACACTGCGGGAAAAAGACCGCACGGTCTTCGACCGGCGTTCTCTCAAAGGCATGAAGATTCATCTGATTATCAATCGTAATCATAAATGTCATCAGCTCAACCGCGTCAATACCTAAAAGCATACAAAACGTGCGTATCGCACCTTCCATGAACGATAAAAACGGGCGCAGGATACGCGGGAAGTACATCTTCTTTTTTCTGATGGAAACAAGAATCAGAATCCCCATTACAACAATAAAAATCAGCCAGACAATAAGAAGAAGAACAGCAATCCACCCTAAGAAGAGAATAATTGAGTTCAGCACAGGGCTGTCAAAGATTGCAATGGGGATTTCAACAGACATTATAATTCCTTAAAGTCAAACGGAGGATAGAGAACTCCTTTTTCTGTGATGATGGCAGAAACAAGCGAAAGCGGCGTTGCATCGAAGGCATAATTACCACAGGAACATCCTTCGGAACTGTGACCTTACCAAACATCTCTGAGACCTCTTCACGCTTGCGTTCCTCTACAATGATGTCTTTTGCGAAGGCATCCTTGTCAAAGGTTGAGACAGGAGCTGCTACATAGAACGGGATATTATGATACTTTGCACAGACCGCGTGCATGTATGTGCCGATTTTGTTAAAGACAGCGTCTGATGTAATGCGGTCAGCACCTACAATTACGGCATCGATTTTTCCCTGCTGCATCAGATATGCTGCACTGCTGTCAGGAATTGTCGTGACCGGAATTTTGTCGCGGGCAAGCTCAAACGCGGTAAGCCGGGAACCCTGCAGAAGCGGGCGTGTTTCGCAGGAGTAAACAGAAATCTGTTTTCCCATCTTCCATGCAGAACGGATAACACCAAGCGCCGTACCCCACGAAGAGCAGGCAAGAGCGCCTGCGTTGCAGTGCGTAAGAACAGTTCCAATCTGCGGGAGAAGACGTGCACCGTTATGACCTAAGGTCATGCAGGTCTTCGCATCCTCTTCGGCGATGAGTTTTGCCGAGTAAAGCGCCATCACGCGAGCCATCTCAGGCGGAAGATTTTCCATCGCACGGCAGACCTTATCAACGCCCCACGAAAGATTTACGGCGGTAGGTCTGGTTCCTTTCAGTTTTGCCGCATCAGCTGCAACCGCTTCTGCAAAGCCTTCATCAGGTGCGGCACGGGCAGATAACGCCATGCCAAAAGCTCCGGCAACACCAAGAGCCGGAGCGCCGCGGACTGCAAGCGTCTTGATTGCTTCTGCTAACGAATCGACATCAGCGAGTTCTACAATCTTGTACTCGGTTGGAAGAAGCGTCTGCTCGATTGCCATTATGCAGCTTTTTTCATCATCCCACCAGAGTGTTTTCTCCTCTTTAATGTCAGCAGAACCGACTCTTGATGTATGCCGCTGAATCAATTCGAGCCTCCAAAGTTCATGAAAATATAGGCAGAAGATGCTGCAGCACCGCCGGATATGACCGAGTCCGGGATATCCTTCGGCGCTAAAGCAGTTCCTGCGATAAAGATTCCCGGAACGCTGCTTTTCGCCGGAGCAAACATGCTTTCAGCGTTTAAGAAGCTGTCACAGTTGAGTTTAATGTTCAGTTCTTCTGCAAGACGCACGGTGTTCGGCTCAGGTGACATGCCGACTGAAAGAATGACTAAGTCTGCAGTGAGATTCATACACTCGCCGGTTTCTGTGTTTTCAATCGGGAGAATCAGGTGGTCTTTTGTCTCCTCAACATCTCCCGGGAAGGCGCGGATAAAGACAATACCTGCCTCTTTCGCACGTTCATAGTACTCTTCATATCCTTTACCGTAAGCTCTAAGGTCATTATAGAGAATGGCGACTTCAGTATCCGGATAATGTTCGCGAATCAGCATCGCGTTTTTGAGCGCATACATGCAGCAGACGCAGGAACAGTAGTTTCGGTGAAGAGATACATCGCGGGAGCCTACACACTGCACAAAGACAACACTCTTCGGCGTTGTTCCGTCAGATAAACGGCGCAGACTGCCGCAGGTAGGACCTCCTGCGTTAATCATGCGCTCAAATTCAATAGAAGTAATCACATCAGCGTATTTGAGGTAGCCGAAGCGGGATTTTTTCTGCGCATCAAAAAGCGTGTATCCGGTTGCGATGATGATTGCATCCGCGTGAAGGTCAAAGGTCTTTTCAGAATCCTCATCCTGTTTTAATACTGCATGTTTTCCGCAGATGTCTTCACAGAGATTGCAGTTGATACAGTGCTTGAAATCGCGGACTACAAGGTTTGGTACTGCCTGAGCATACGGTTTGTAGATTGCATGACGCACACCGAGTCCTGCATCAAAGCGATTATAGACTTCTACAGGGCAGACTGAGATACATCTGCCGCATCCGACACAGTCCTCTTCTTTGATGTAACGCGGCTGTTTGGTAACGGTTACGGTAAAGTTTCCGGCAGAGCCTGATATCTTTTTCACCTCAGTCATGGTGAGAATTGTGACATTCGGATGACGGGCTGCCTCGGTCATCTTTGGAGATAAGATGCACAATGAGCAGTCGTTTGTGGGAAATGTCTTATCAAGCATTGCCATATGTCCGCCTATCGACGGCTCGCGTTCGATGATGGTTACTTTAACGCCGTTGTCTGCAAGATTCACTGCCGCCTGAATGCCTGCAACGCCTCCTCCTACTACTACACACTCTTTCATTGCCGGTACCTCGCACCAAGTTCTACGTATCTGGCAGCGTTTTTGAGATTGTTCTGATATTCTTCTTCGGTGAGTTCGCGTTTCACTTTTCCGGGCACACCCATTACAAGAGAGCGCGGCGGAATTTCTGCACCTTCGGTTACCACAGCGCCTGCTGCAACAAGAGAGCCTTTGCCGATTTTTGCTCCGTTTAAGATGACAGAACCCATACCAATCAGGCAGTCATCTTCGATTACTGCTCCGTGAACTATCGCACCGTGACCAATCGAGACATTTTTGCCGATGACGACAGGATAGCCGAAACTCTCATGAATTACCGCGTTATCCTGTACATTCGAGCCATCGTCAATAGTAATCGAATCGGTATCTGCACGGAGGACTGCACCAAATAACACCGTGACGCGGTTTTTAATGGTCACATCCCCGCAGACGGTCGCATTCGGGGCAATATAAACCTCTTTACCAAGTGAACGCGCACCAAACTCCATATTGTCTATATAATGAGTATTGTATTCATATGATTATTGCGGTATTCAAGTGAGGAGGAGCAGCAGCCTGTATTCTAAATATGAACTGAATGCTGATAAAAAAGAGAATG
>DALTWR010000120.1 GCA_029986975.1 Methanocorpusculum sp. | reverse complement strand
TCGTACGGTTCTCTTGCAAAACTTGCAGGCGGAACTCCTGACCCTGTTGAACTGAAACCCGACTTTCATCTTGATGTTGAGGCCTTAAAAGAGCATTTCTCGGACAAAAAAACGAAGGTCATGGTTTTAAACAGCCCGGCAAATCCAACGGGAATGGTTGAAAAACCGGAGACCATCAAGGCAGTTGTTGAAAGCGCTGCTGACTATGGAGTAACTGTTCTATCAGACGAAGTCTATGAAAAGTTCTGCTACGGAGATGCAAAGTTTGTCTCTGCTGCAAAATTCGGAGACAATGTGGTTACTATCAATGCAGTAAGTAAAACATACGCTATGACCGGATGGAGAATTGGTTTTCTCGCAGGAGATGCTGAACTGGTCGGTCAGGCGGTAAAAGTCCAGCAGTACTCTCTTGCATGTCCTACGTCAATTTCCCAGTATGCAGCCATCGAAGCATACACAGGAGATCAGAGTTCTGTTGCTTTGATGAAGAAAGAGTACGAAGCAAGAAGAAATCTCTTAATCGACGGTCTTCATGCATTAGGAATCGAAGCTGCAAAGCCTGAAGGAGCGTTTTATGCCTTCCCGAAACTTGACGCAGAAACAGTTGCAAAAATTGTAGCGGCAGATGTTATAATTACGCCGGGTACTGCCTTTGGAAGCAAGGGCGCAGGTTTTGCCCGGATGAGTTATGCAACATCACAGGAGAACATTACAGAAGCATTACACAGAATTGAAAAGGTTGTGAACTGATATGGAAATTCAGGAAATTAACGCATTATTAGAAAAGCTCTCAAACGCAACAGGAACATCTGCACATGAGACGGGTGTTGCTGCTATCATCAGAAAAGAGATTGAAGGCTATGTTGATGAGATTAAGACCGACAAGATGGGAAATCTCATTGCAATTAAGAAAGGCGATGACTTCAAAATCATGCTTGCTGCCCATATGGATGAAATCGGTCTTATGGTGCAGTACATCGATGAGAAAGGATTCCTGCACTTTGTAGGTATCGGCGGATGGTACAATCCGACACTTGTTTCCCAGAGAGTGATTCTCCATGGAGAAAAAGGCGACATCCCCGGTGTTCTTGGTATGAAGCCGCCGCATGTCATGTCTGCTGATGACCGCAAAAAACCGATTGAGATGAAGGATATGTTCATCGATATCGGGGCTCACTCTGCAGAAGAAGCTGAGGCTATGGGTATTTCTGTCGGCACAACTGCTACTATCGACAGAAACTACATGCCGCTTTCCGGCACTATTGTAACCGGAAAGGCACTTGACAACAGAGCAGGATGCGCAATGCTTATTGGTGCGTTAAAGGAGATGGAGACAAAGCATACGGTCTATGCTGTTTTCACTGTTCAGGAGGAAATCGGTCTTCGCGGTGCAAAGACGAGTTCCTACACGTTAAATCCGGATATTGCTATTGCGACTGATGTTACGATTCCGGGAGATTCTCCGGGTATTCAGCGCAGCGAAGCACCTGTTTTCTTAGGCGAGGGTGGTGTTGCCTGCTTTGTTTCTGCAAGCGGCAGAGGACATATGGCAGACCCGAGAATTCTTGCATGGCTTAAGAAGGTTGCAAAGAAGAATAACATCAAGCTGCAGGTCGAAGTGGGTGACGGAGGAAACACTGATGCATCTGCAATCCAGTACGAAAGAGGGGGCATTCCGTCCATTCCGTTATCTGTTCCGGCTCGCTACATTCACTCTCCGGTTGAGGTTATTGACCTGCAGGATTTACAGGGAGCAATTTCGCTTCTTGCTGCAGCGGTTAAGACAAAACCGGAATTATAATTTTTTTGAAACACTGCAGATAAAAAAGACGAGTCAGAGTGACTCGCTGAATCTGAGTTATATTTTTCAAACCGAGTAATACGTAACCCGTTTTCCTTTTTCACGGTACTCGCCGGCATACGTATCTAAATTGCGTTTGTACCCGATACGGTCAGTAAATCCGAGTGTTTTAAGAACCTCACGGACACGCATAACATCTGCCTCATCATCCCAGTTCTTCGTAAAGACATAGATTACTTTTCTGTCGTCGCGTGAATCAGGATTCTCATGAGCAGTACTTACTTTTGCCCCGACACCAAGTTCACCCGCGGCAGTTGCATTGCGGATTTTTATCCACGCATCATCAGCTTCGGCAGGGGATAAGAAAAGCAGCCATTTACCTGCTTCTTCTCTGCTGCAGGCGTCAGACTCTGCATCCGGTGCGTTCTGCTGAATCCAGAACATGTGGCTTGTACGAGTCGGAACAATACCCTCTCCTGAGCGGTAGAACTGCAGGACATCTTCTGCATCGCCGAACATAAGCAAAGGTTCTGCAAGTTCCGGATATTGCGCGGAAAACTCATCAACGAGTGATTTCAGCTCCGGAAGGACATCCCCTTTCTCAATTTCAGTGTAGAACTGCCTTCCTGATTCTGCAATTTTCTGCCCGGCAAAGATGGTAAACATGCCAAACGCCAGGTCAGTCAGTTCTTCTGCGGTGATACCCTCATCAGCATCAGTTCCATCTTCAATCATAAAATCATATTTTGACATGTCACAATATAGACATTTCTATTTTTCCCTAACGAGACAGGCAACTCCGATATGAAATCAGACAGATAAAAGAGTACAGCGTACTTTGAAAAAAAGAAAAGATTAGACAGTCTTTCTTTCTTTGTTCTTCGGGCGGAGATCGGTTGATCCGCACTTGCGGCAGGTCGTTGCACGGATTGCATTGCGTGCATTGCATTTCATACATACCTTTACATTAAGGGTTCTTGCTTCTGCTTCTGGAAATCTCATGATATATTACCTGATATTTTTCGTGCTAATTATATTTGCGTTTCAATATATTAACCATTCCGCTGACTGACATACCATTCTTTAAAGGAAATGAGGGCATGAGCACGGTGTGAGACAGTATTTTTTTCAGCCATACTCATCTCGGCAAGCGTCTTATCGCCCGCAGAAAAGACCGGATCATAGCCGAATCCTTCATTTCCGCGCGGTGTACGGGAAATATTTCCGTAAACTCTGCCTGAGAACGTATAAATCCCTGATTCATCTGCATAGGCAATTACGGTCTCGAAGTATGCACGGCGGTTATCTTCGCCTGATAAAAGCGCGAGAATGCCTGAATTGCCGATGGTGTCCTGTACGTATGCAGCATACGGTCCGGGAAATCCGTTCAGTGCTTCGATAAAGAGTCCGGTATCGTCAACAATGAGCGGGCGTTTTAATGCGGCATACGCCTGCTCAGCTTTTGCACGCGCAATCTCTTCAAGAGATTCTGCCTGCGGCTCGGTCATCTCAACAGATGCTGAGGTGACTTCGTCAATGCCTGCAAAAAATGCCGCAACCTCCGCCGCTTTTCCTTTGTTTCCGGTAACAACAGTAATCATAAATATCTCCCGCGCAGCTCAATCTCGTGTTCGCGGGTCAAAACGAGGGAGCTTTCTGAAAATTCCGCAGAGTAGCCTTCGACAAATGCTTTGCGCAGCTCTTCAGGATGCTCTGTAGTACTTTCAAGGGTCTGGAACAGCACATGCAAATCAACGCCGCGCGGCTCGATTTCAGTTGTCATCTGTGCGAGACCGAAATCGATGAGGTAAACGTACGGCGCACGCCAAATCATGTTCGAGGTCGTAAGGTCTCCGTGAACAATTCCTGCCTTGTGCAGTCTGCCGACGGTTTTTCCTGCGGCTTTCGCATACTCTGGCGTTATAACATACTTCAGCACGTCTCCTTCGATTTTTTCCATCGTCAAAGACGCTGCAGAAACATCTCTGATGAGCGGTGTCGGAACACCGGCTCTCCTTGCAGCTGCAATACAGCGGGCTTCTGCGCGTGTTCGCTCGGAAATCAGCATTGCATCGAGCGCCGGCTCACGGTATCCTTTGGATAATCGTGTCTTAACTGCATCTCTTC
>DALTWR010000002.1 GCA_029986975.1 Methanocorpusculum sp. | reverse complement strand
CCACGCGATAAGCGTGGAACAGCTGGGGTGAATAGGGCTGCGATTTGCGTGGATTTGCGCAGATTTGCGGTTTCAGGAGTCAAAACGCACTGGGAAGAGTAAATTCATATAGAAAAAATAAAGAGGCTGAATAGTTACGATTATTCTTTCCTGACTGCAGCAATCAGTTCCGGAATCATTGTTTCAAACTTCACACCGTACCAGTGTTTTTCATCGCCGATGGTGTTTTCAATACAGCGGACAGTAAAGTCAGCCGCAATCTTTGCTGATGTGTAAGCATCATTTCCGTTGAACAACGCGCCGACAAATGCGGATGCATAGACATCTCCTGTGCCGTGACAGCTGCGGTCAATTTTCTTGTGTTCATAGTAAGAATACGTACCGTTTTCAAAGACAGCAACGCCTGTGCGCGCCGCCTTGTAACTGACACCGGTCAGAATAACCGTCTTTGCGCCGAGACCGGATAATCTGTCAATCAGTTCACGGATGTAAGATTCATCATACTCTGTTTTGTACGGCATATCAGTAAGCATACATGCCTCAGTGATATTCGGGATAACAATATCTGCAGTACTGCAGAGTTTTTTCATCTCGGAAACGTATGCCATATCAAAGGCCGGATAGAGAACGCCGTTATCAGCCATCGCAGGATCTACGATGCGCAGCGAGGGAAAAGCATCCATAAGTTCCATTACAGAGGCAACTTCTTCCGTGCTTCCAAGGTATCCGGTATAGACCGCATCAAATTCGAGCGGAATACTTTCCCAGTGTTTCTTAATCTCCGGAATGTCTTCTGCCAAATCGCGGCAGGTAAAACCGGTAAATCCGGAGGTGTGTGTTGATAATACGGCAGTCGGTAAAACGACCGTTTCAATGCCGCACGCTGATATAAGAGGCAGAGCCACCGTAAGCGAACACTGCCCGAAACAGGAAATATCCTGAATAGTAACTACACGAGTGTCTTTCATTTGCGTAAATGCAAAACCGCAGCCAATCTGCAGAGTGATGCTACAATATGTTTCTGGTGATAAGTAATAAATCAAACCCACACAAACACTGTTACGGTATATCCGCCATGTATCGAAAACCTGCAGATACCTTAACTCCGCGTGAAGCGCTGCACAGACAGGGATACAACTTTATCTCTGAAAAAAGCAGTGCGGCAGTAAAACCATGTATGTGGTGTAAACGTGCTGTGCGCGGCGGTGAATCCTGCTACAAACACCAGTTCTACGGCATTGAAACGGCTAAATGCGTACAGATGACACCTACTCTGCGCTGTAATCAGCGCTGTGTGTTCTGCTGGCGCTCTATGGAGTATGAGATTGAACCAGACGAGGTCTTATCCCCTGAAGAGATAGTCTCTGCAATCCCCGCGCTGCAGCGCAAAGGACTTTCCGGGGACAAACCATTTTCAAACCCTGAGTTCTGGAAAGAAGCGACCGCGCATCCTACGCAGTTTGCGGTATCTCTATCAGGAGAGCCCACACTCTATCCGAAACTTCCGGAACTGATTACGCTCTTAAAAGAGGGAGGGCGCTCGGTCTTTGTAGTTTCAAACGGCACAAACCCGTCGATGATTCAGAAAATTGCCCCGACACAGCTGTATCTCTCGCTTGATGCAGGGTGCCTGGAGCAGTATGAGAAAATCTGCAGACCAATAGGCAATGCCTCTGAGATGTGGGAGAACATCCAGAAATCCTTAGACCTTCTGCAGGAAAAAGAAGCCGAAGGCGTCCGTACAGCTGTGCGGACTACGCTTGTTAAAGGGCTGAATGATACTGATGAAGATGCGGCATCCTTTGCAAAGATTATCATGCGTACAAAACCAATGTATGTTGAAATCAAAGGATACATGTATCTTGGATACAGTCGAATAAGATTATCAGAAACTGCGGCGCCGGACATGACTGAAATCAGAGCATTCGCGGGAAAGACAGCATCGCTTTCCCGCTATGAACTGATGGATGAAAATGAGCCGAGCCGCGTTGTTGTCATGAGGAGACAAAAATGAAATTTGACATAGAAGAATTCAGAGAACGCCGGAAGTCTGATTTTGAAGGCGCATGGCATGCCGGACCTTCAGTAATTACGCCGCCGCAGGCAGCAAACATTTATCCGCGCTACACCTACCGCAGAGCTCAGGTTCATCCTATCTTTGATACTATCGCCCGTTTGCGCGCAGCATACCTTTCGATGGGATTCGATGAGGCGATGGTTCCGGTCTTTATTGATGAGTCGGATATCTACCGCCAGTTCGGACCTGAAGCTGCAGCAGTTCTTGACCGTGTATTCTACGTCGGCGGTCTGCCGCGCCCGAATGTCGGCATCTCCAAGGAACGTCTGGACAAGATTGCAGAAATCTTAGGAAAACCGCTCGAAGAGGGTGCTGACGAAAAACTGATGAAGTGTCTGCACCGCTACAAGAAAGGAAAGTTCGATGGAGACGACCTCGCACACGAGATGGCTGTAGCATTAAATGCAGACGACGGTGTTGTTGTCCACGTCCTTGATGCAGTTTTCCCGGAGTTCAAAGAACTCGCACCGGAATCTTCGAGAACAACCCTTCGTTCACATACCACAAGCGGCTGGTTCCTCTCGCTTGCGCAGATGTGGGACAAACGCCCGCTTCCGATTCGCATGTTCTCTGTTGACCGCTGTTTCCGCCGTGAACAGGAGGAGGATGCAACACACCTTCGAACCTACCACTCTGCATCCTGTATTGTCGCAGGCGAAGATGTAACGGTTGAGGAAGGAAAAGCAGTTGCAGCAGGTCTTCTTTCCGCCTTCGGCTTTACCGAGTTCCAGTTCAGACCTGACGATAAGCGTTCAAAGTACTACATGCCCGGAACGCAGACTGAGGTGTACGGAAAGCATCCGGTTCACGGCTGGGTTGAGGTTGCAACGTTTGGTATCTATTCTCCTGCAGCCCTCGCAGAATATGGCGTAGGCGTTCCTGTTATGAATTTAGGTATGGGTGTTGAGCGCCTTGCTATGGTCTTAACGCAGGCAGAAGATGTAAGAAAGCTCTCCTACGCACAGCTCTATCCGCCGGTATATTCTGACCTGCAGGTTGCACGCGGCATCGGATTAAAGGAAGAGGCACAGACTGTTGAAGGCCGCCATGCGGTCTATGCAGTAATGGAGACTGCAAAAGCCCACGCTGCAGAGAAATCCCCGTGCGCATTTACCGCATGGACCGGAGAACTCTACGGACAGAAAGTTGAAATCACTGTTGAAGAGCCGGAAGCAGACTCTACGCTCTTAGGCCCTGCAGCGCTGAATGAAATCTTTGTCAGAAACGGCGCCGTCTTAGGCGTTCCGGACACTGAAAAGTTCGCAGACGTCCGCGCTGAAGGAACTGATACCGGCATTTCATTCCTCTATGCAGCAGGAAATCTTGCCCTCGCGAGAATTGAAGAGGCAGCACGCATGGGCGAAGGAACTTCTGTGCAGATTAAGATGTCAAAGCATCCAAGCGACATCAATGTAAAGATTGAAGACTGGACTATGCGCTACATCACAGACAATAAAAAGAAGATTGACCTGCGCGGTCCGGTCTTTATGACTGTCTCCTCAAAGATACTCTAATTTTTTTACCCGATACAAAACCCTTTATCATTTCCGGTCGATGAGTATAGTATATGAACTCAGCCGTGCCGATTATTTTTATCCCGGGCATTCTTTCCAGTCAGCTCTATCTTCCTGAGAACGGAAAGAAAATCTGGCTGTCTCCGCTTTTCTTAAAAATGCCGGACAGAATGGAGATAACATCCCCTCTTACGGTCAAAAATAATGAAACCGACCAGCAGACGCTCCCCGGTGCAAAGCGTGAAAAAGGGATGATGATGAAAGAACTTTTCCTCATCGAAAAACTCTGCAGTGCGTTTCCGGCGAGACCTGTCTATTATTTTTCCTACGACTGGCGCTCATGTAAGAAAGCGGCGGTAAAACTTCTCGAACAGATAGCTTACCTGAAAAAGCAGGGATATGAAAAAGCAGATGTCATCTGTCACAGTATGGGAGGGCTTGTGCTTTCTTCTTACATCGGACGCAGCGGACTGGACTTTTTCAGAAAAATAATCTGCCTCGCAGTCCCTTTTGAAGGGTCTCCCCTCTTAGAAAAACTCGCTGTCACCGGAGACATTCACTCAATCCCGAACGCGATTGCCGAGACGTTTAAGCTCTCCAAAGAGATGCTGATTGAGTATCCGGCAGCAGCAGACCTTCTGCCGAGTGCTGAGTATCTGTCTGTTTATCCGCTCTACCGCAAAGGAATGCCGATGACCTCAGAAGAGACCGAATCGTATTTGGCAGAACTGATGCCGAAAACATTTGCCGCCGGAAGAAAATTCCAGCGGTCTCTCCATCGGAATGCGTACAAAACGCTTCTTGACTATCCCAACAGTTACTTTGGAATAGGTGTCGGCAAAGAAACAACACAGACAATCTCTCTCGAAGACGACGGAGAGATTGAAGAGTGTATTGACATGTCAGGCGACAAAGATGTGCCGGAGTATTCTGCCACGATGTGCGGCCGGGTTGAAAAACTCGGGTTTAAGCGGTTCAGACGGTTTGATGCGAGGCACTCAGAACTGCTGCGGGCAGGTGAAGTACTGGACTGGGTTATTGAAATCTTAGACTCAGATTAGACCAGAGCAATCTGACGTAAACCCAGACAGCATCTTTTCTTTTTTAACTTCTTTCCAATGGGCAGGTATTTCTTTTGATGGGGACAACTATATTCATACAAAGATATGGAACAGATGGAATACAGAATTGAAGAAGATTCTATCGGTTCAAAAAAAGTTCCGATAGATGCATATTACGGCGTTCAGTCAATACGAGGCAAGGAAAACTTCCCGATAACAGGGCAGATGATGAACACAAAGTTCATCTTATCCCTTGCTGAAATCAAAAAAGCAGCAGCAAAGGTAAACTGCAAAGCAGGCTGTCTTGACCAGAAAAAAGCAGATGCAATCATGCAGGCATGTGACGAAATTCTGGAAGGAAAACTGCATGACCAGTTTATCGTAGACCCCATTCAGGGAAGTGCCGGAACATCCATGAATATGAATGCCAACGAAGTCATCGCAAATCGTGCAATAGAGATTCTTGGCGGCAAAAAAGGAGACTACTCAATAGTTCATCCGAATGATGACGTAAACTACGGACAGTCCACAAATGATGTTATTCCTACAGCCGGAAAAATGACGATTCTCAAACTCTGGGTGGAGTGTAAGGAAAGTCTTGAAGATCTTCACTCGGCATTCATGCGAAAAGCAGCAGAGTTCGATGGAATTGTCAAAATGGGCAGAACTCAGCTGCAGGACGCTGTCCCTATTCGCCTTGGTCAGGAGTTTCACTCGTATGGTGCTGCCATTCGCAGGGGTATTGACCGTATTGATAAAGTCATGGATGAAATGCGGTATGTTAACCTTGGGGGGACGGCGGTTGGAACAGGTCTCAATGCAAACATCACGTATTTCTGGACGGTTGTTCCGGAACTTGCAAAGATTTCCGCTCTTCCGCTTGTTCAGGAGGATGACACAGTTGACGGAACGCAGAATCTTGACCCCATAGCCGCAGTATCTTCTGCATTCAAGTCGCTGGCAGTAGCTCTTTCAAAGATGTCAAACGACCTTCGTCTGATGTCTTCAGGTCCAAGATGCGGACTGCAGGAGATTACGCTTCCGCCGATGCAGAACGGTTCGTCGATTATGCCGGGGAAAGTAAATCCGGTTATTCCTGAAGTAATGAATCAGGTCTGCTTCAGAGTTATCGGGCATGACGTAACCATCACCCTCGCAGCAGAAGCAGGACAGTTTGAACTGAATGCATTCGAGCCGATTATTTTCCACTGCATCTTTGAGATTATTTCATCAATCGACCATGCAGCATGGACATTTACCAGAAACTGCATCAACGGCATCAAAGCAAACGAAGAACACTGCAGAGAACTGGTTGATTCATCGGTCGGTGTGATTACTGCCATCTGCCCGCATGTCGGATATAAGAAAGCAGCAGCTGTTGCCAAAGAAGCCATCAAAACCGGGGCATCGGTAAGAGACCTGATTAAAAAAGAGAATCTGCTTAATGATGATGAACTAAGAAGGATTATGGACCCCATGAGTATGACTACTCCGGGGATTGTTGCAGAAGAACTCCTCAAACGGCGCGAAGGGGAAAAATAATCTCCATCAATCTTTTTTCGACGGCAGACCTGCCGGATGAAGCAAACAATTATATTAGACCAAAGCTAATGTATACGCACTGTTAATGTCATCGTTATGAGAGTTCTCATAACAAATCGTGCCGAAAGGCACGCGGCTTACAGTGAGGTTTGTCAATATGACTACAGTATTTGACATCCCGGCAGGCACTCTGATTAACAAGGTTGCTGAAGAACTGAAAGCAGTTTCTGAAATTGAAGCACCAGTTTGGGCAGAGTATGCAAAAACGGGAGTACACAAACAAATGCCGCCGGAGAATCCGGACTGGTGGTATGTTCGCGCCGCAGCTGTCCTTCGCAGACTCTATGTCGACGGTCCGTTAGGCGTTGAGCGCATGCGTACTGTCTATGGCGGTATGCAGGACAACGGCAGCAAGCCGTCCCACTTCAGAAAAGGAAGCGGAAGCATCGCAAGAAAGGTCATGCAGCAGCTCGAAGCAGCCGGACTTATTGAGAAAGTCCCGGCAGGAAGAGCAGTATCTGCAAAGGGACGCAAATTCCTTGACGGAATCGCATACTCCTTAAAAGAGGAAGCAGTCAAGGCAGCACCCGGACTTGAGAAATACTAATCTGACAATTTAACTGGTGAAACGAATGGGAGAAGATGAAGAACTTGCAGAACTCCGCCGTCAGCGCATGATGCAGATGCAGCAGCAGCAGATGGCAGAACAAGAGCAGCTTCGGGCAAAACAGCAGATGCAGCAGCAGATTCAGTCCGTATTAATGCAGGTTATGGAACCTGAAGCACGTGAACGCCTGAATACAATCCGTATCACAAAGCCTGATTTCGCCGCATCGATAGAGCAGCAGATTGTTGCCCTTGCCCAGTCCGGCCGCCTTCGTCAGAAAATTACCGACGACCAGCTCAAAGCCCTCCTTGCACAGATTGTTCCGCAGAAAAGGGAATTCAACATCCGCAGAGTATAATGAAAGCAGGTGTGCTCTACAGCGGGGGAAAAGACAGCAGTTTAGCTGCAGTTCTTTTGTCACGCGACTATGAAGTAGAGCTTCTGTCCTTCGTATTCAGCGAAGAACACCGCATCCCATCAATTGAGAACGCCGCAAAGGAACTCGGATTTCCCTTACGGAAAATCGTCTTTCCCGCAGGTCTTCTTGACGAAATTGCGGATATGATTGTCCGCGACGGACATCCTGCAAACGCCATCAACGAAATCCACAGACGTTCTTTAGTCCTTGCGGCTGAAGACTATGAGGTTATCGCTGACGGCACACGGCGTGATGACAGAGTTCCGATGAGAACTCCTGCCGAGGTACAGAGTCTTGAGATGAAGTACGGCGTCAGTTATATGCGCCCGCTTCTTGGAATCGGAAAAAAAGAAATCATCCGTCTGGCTGAATCGTTCTTTGAAATCGCCTACGGCGAAACAGGAACTATCGAAAACGGTGATTATGAAAGTGAAATCAGAGAAGCACTGAAAAAACGGGGAGTTGACTTTAAGCCGCTTTTCCCGGTAAATCATGAACAGTCTCTGGTTCTGAAGAAAAAACTGGTGAATAAACCATGAGCAGACTTACGAAAAGCCGTAAAATCCGGTTATCTAAGGCGACCCAGCAGAACCGCAGAGTTCCCGCATGGGTTATGATTAAGACAAAGCGTAACGTTGTGTCTCACCCGAAGAGACGCAGCTGGAGACGCAGCACGCTGAAGGTGTAAGAAGATGGTAGAAGTACAGAAAGAACAGATCTACATTATTCCGCTTCGCGATGTTAAGCGCGTACCGTGCTACAAGCGTGCAAACGCAGCAATTACTGATATCCGCGCATTCCTTGCCCACCACTTAAAGAGCGAGGATGTTAAGCTCGACAAATCCATTAACGAGGCAGTCTGGGCACGCGGATCACAGAAACCGCCAAGAAGAATCCGTGTTCGTGCAATGAAGTTCGAAGACGGACAGATTCAGGCAGAACTTGCAGAGGAATAAATAAATGGATCCCACCCTGTCCCTGAACGGCGACCCGAACATCGGGGTATTTGCACGCGCCTTTGACGACGTTGCATTTGTCCCGATTGACTCTCCCGAAGAGTTTAAAACAAAAGTAGCTGAAGCGCTCGAGGTGGATGTTGTTGAAACATTCATTCAGGGTTCATCAGTTATCGGTCTTCTTCTGACCGGAAACTCAAACGGATTTGTTGTATCAGGTCTCATTCAGGATTCAGAGCTTGATATCCTGCAGGATTATGGAGACGTTCTTCTGCTGGGTGAAGAGATGAATGCTGCAGGGAATGTGATTCTTGCCAATGATTCGTTTGCCGTTGTACATCCTGACATGTCTTCAGAAATGCGCCGCATGGTTGGCGACTTTCTGAAAGTTCCAACCATTCCGATGTCCTTTGCCGGTGTCGGAACGGTGGGTATGGCATGTGCAGTTACCAACGCCGGAATTCTTCTTCCGGCACGTTCCAGTCCCGAAGAGATTGCAAAACTGGAATCACAGATTCCAATTAAGGATTTCCCGATTGGAACCGGTTCGGTAAACATGGGTTCTAATATGATAGGCGCAGGTCTTATCATCAACAACAAAGGATACCTTGCAGGAAACACTACAACAGGTTTTGAACTTGGCAGAATTGAAGATGTATTTGGATTTATGTGAGGTAGATTAACATGCCGAAATTCGAAGTTAAGGGCAAATTCTTAAACGATGGTGAGATGAAGCCCTTCACAAAAGTAGTCGAGGCTCCGTCCGAGAAGCTTGCAGGAGAGTTCACTCTTGCAACTATCGGAAGCAAGCACAGACTTGAACGTAAGTATATCGCTATTGAATCCGTAAAGGGTGCAGATGGCAGCTAAAACAAGTGCAAAAGTTCCGCAGATGTCAATTGAGCAGGAGATTCAGTCTCTGCAGGCATACGCAGCTGAATACTCAAATCAGTTTACGATGCTTTCAGAGCAGCTGAAGTTCATCGGCGCAGCAAAGGCAGAGGCACGTGCATCCATTGAAGCAATTACTGCTCTGCAGAATGCAGGATGCAGCGCCACCGCTCTTCTTCCGTTAGGGGGAGGAGTTTCTATCCGTGCTGCTGTTTCTGATGTTAACAAAATGCTTGTTACAATCGGTGCAGGCATTACTGTTGAAAAATCAGCTGAGGAAAGCATTTCCTATCTGAATGACCGGATTACTGAAATGGATGCATCAGAAAAGCGCCTTTCAGAATCTATCGCAAAACTGCAGGAACAGATGCAGGCAGTCGATGCCAGAATGCAGCAGATTTATGCTGCGGTTCAGGCACAGCAGCCTATGCCGCACGCATAACAGCGTGACTGGCAGTCATACTTTTTTTTTTCAACGACCAATACATTGGTATTTAAACAACGTAAACCAAATAATATAGAGTTTACAGCTCTACGCTGAAAACCAAAGAAAAGGAATGTGGCTGATATAGTATAACAGCTGAACCTTGAGGTGAATTATCACATGTCAAAATCAATGTACGGATATGTCCGTGATGCATGGAAGAAACCGGCAGAGACCGGCGTAAAGAAACTCCTCTGGGAGAGAATGCAGACCTGGCGCAAGCAGGGGGCAGTTGTTCGTGTAGAACGCCCGACCCGTATTGACCGCGCACACGCACTCGGCTACAAAGCAAAGCAGGGCATTATTGTTGTCCGCGCTTCTGTCCGCCGCGGAGGCCGCAGAAAGTCCCGGTACATCAGAGGACGCAGAACAAACCGTATGAGCATGCGCAAGGCAACTGCAGGCAAGAACGCCCAGTCTATTGCTGAAGAGCGTGCACAGACCCGCTATCCGAACATGGAAGTCTTAAACTCTTACTGGGTTGGTCAGGACGGAAAACACAAATACTTCGAGGTTATCCTTGTTGACCGTGCAAGCCCGTCTGTTTTAGCAGACAAGAACCTTGCATGGGTTGCAGAAACCAGAGGACGTGTCTACCGCGGAAAGACCTCCGCAGGAAGAAAGGGACGCGGACAGCAGCACAAAGGACGCGGATCCGAGAAATGCTTCCCGAGCATCCGCTCTAACAAGAATCACGGTAAATAACCGGATTCTGTTTTTTTCTTTCTTTACCCATGATTATCGACGTATGCATGAGTATCTCTGAAGCGTCGGCATTTTCTCCGGCTGAATTTTATGCAGCGGCAAAACAAAACGGCTGGAACACTGTTGCAGCAGTTACTTCATCAAAACTTTGCGAAGGGATGATTCCCTGCGTCAGAATTCATGCATCTGCACCTAAGGATCTGCAGAAAAGCGTCCGCTCTGCCGCGAAAGGTGCAATAGTTATTGTTGATGCGAAAGACAACAGTTTCAACCGTTTTGCAATCACGGAAAAAGGCGTACATTTCCTTGCAGGT
The DNA here is from genome assembly GCA_029986975.1 of Methanocorpusculum sp. Taxonomy (GTDB): domain Archaea; phylum Halobacteriota; class Methanomicrobia; order Methanomicrobiales; family Methanocorpusculaceae; genus Methanocorpusculum. The sequence continues at coordinate 5,956 of DALTWR010000002.1, read as the reverse complement.
CTTGAGAATCTCCCTAAAAACGGGTTTGACCATATCACTGCAAAACTTGCGGCTGAGAAAAATGTCGGGCTTGTTATTGAGCTTGCAGCCATTATTGACTACAAGACACGCAAGAGTGCGTTGTCTGCGTATGCTGACATTTTAAAACTGCAGAGGAAGTATCACTTCCCGCTTGTGATTGCATCCGGCGCAAAAACGCCTTTAGGCATCAGAAGCATCTATGAGACTGAAGCACTTTGTTCCTTGTTCGGCATGACCCGTGCTGAAGTGTATGCCGCATTAAACGGTGCTGATGCTGTTTTACAGCCGAAAAGGTATGTGGAGGTCGTTGAATGAGGCCGCTTCCGCCAACACTCAGACAGAATCGCCGCTATGTCTTAATTGAAGTGATGACAACAGCAGGCGATGTACTTACGCAGAAGGAGGTGTATCTCGCCTGTGCATCTGCAGTTCGTGATTTATTCGGAGATGTAGGTTCGTCGCGGATTCATCCTGCAGTTATCTGGTCTGAAGGTGCATATGCGATTGTCCGCTGCAGCAGAGGCACAGAAATGGAACTTACTGCAGCTCTTGCGTGCGTGGTAAAAGCAGGTCCGTACTCAAGCGGAAATGTCAGATTCCGCACAATCAGGACATCCGGCACTGTTCTTGGGGCAAAGAAAGGAATTCCTCCGGAGAGAAAGAATATCTTACCAGAGAATGAATAAATAAGTAACAACAGGGAAGAAAATCATGCAGCCACAACAATATCAGATGGGCGGGTATGACCGTGCCATTACTATGTTCTCACCTGACGGAAGACTCTATCAGGTTGAGTATGCACGCGAAGCGGTAAAACGCGGAACAACAGCAGTTGGTATCAAGTGTAAAACCGGCGTTGTTCTTCTGGTGGATAAGCGCGTCGCGTCCCGGCTTCTTGAGCCGTCATCTATTGAAAAGATTTTCAGAATCGACGACCACATCGGTGTTGCATCATCAGGTCTTGTCGGCGATGCACGTGCATTAGTTGACCGTGCACGCGTTGAAGCACAGATTAACCGTATCTCTTACGGCGAACCGATTGATGTCGAAACTCTTGCCAAGAAACTCTGCGACCACATGCAGACTTATACCTTATTCGGCGGAGCACGTCCGTATGGTACAGCTCTTCTGCTCGCAGGTGTCGATATTGGAGAAGACGGCGAAGCACACTACCGTCTCTTTGAGACCGACCCGTCAGGAACACTTCTTGAGTACATGGCAACCGGTATTGGTATCGGACGTCAGGCAGTTATGAAGCTCTTTGAGGCTGAGTATAAGGAAAAGATGTCTGCAGAAGATGCAGTCCAGCTCGGCTTAAAGGCGCTTTACACGGCAACTGAAGGCAAGTTCGACATTGATACCGTAGAGATTGGTATCGCAGGCGAATACACGAAAAAGAAAGCCGCACGAAAAGTAGTTGAGCTTCCGACCGGCGGAAAGACTGAGATTCTCTCCTTTAGAAAACTCACTGAAGAGGAACTCAAGGCAGCGGTTTCAAAGTTCTCTGCAGCAGTCAAGACAGCCAAAAAAGAATCTAAAGAAAAGAAGGAAGCATAAGGTATGATTTCACTTGATGATGCAGTCTGCGCACGGCTTGAAACGCACGGGCTTCGCTTCGAGATTTTAGTTGACCCGGAACTTGCAGACAAAATCAGACACGGAACTGAAATCCCTATTGAAGATGCTGTCGCAGCTCTCCATATTTATGAGAATGCATCCCGCGGTGATAAGTCTCCTGATGAAGATTTACAGAAGGTCTTTAAGTCCACAGACTTTGAGGTCATCGCCAAAGAGATTATCTTAAAAGGAGAGATTCACTTAACAACAGAGCAGAGACGTCACCTGACAGAAGAGAAGCGCAAGCGTGTGATTACCTACATTGCACGCAACGCGGTAAATCCGCAGACAGGTCTTCCGCATCCGGTTACCCGTATCGAGTTAGCTCTCGAGCAGGTGAGAATCAACTTTGACCCGTTCCGCTCGGTTGACGATTTAGTAAAAGAGACGGTAAAGGCGCTTCGTCCGATTCTTCCGATTCGTTTTGAGGAGAGAAGAATTGCCGCGAAGTTCCCGATGGATTATGCTGCGCGCGCGTATGGCTCTATCTCCGGCGCTGCTTATGTTAAGATGGAGAAGAATGAATGGCAGAATGACGGTTCATGGATTTGTGTTGTTACTATTCCTGCCGGAATGCAGGAAGAATTCTTCAATCTGGCAAATGCAGCGGCAAAAGGAGATGCTCTTCTGAAGATTCTGGAGTGAGTTTCAGCGTCTGAAATGAGGGATGCAGCACGTAAGCATTAAATGAATAGAGAACCAACTAATATAGATATTCTGGAGATATAGAAATGGCATCCAGCACCAAACACACAGCAAAAGGACGCGTTACCGGCAGCGCCGGACGCTTTGGTCCCCGCTACGGCCGCTTCGGCCGCAAGCTTGTAGCAGAGAGCGAAAAGATTTCCCGTGCAAAACACTTATGCCCGATGTGCGACACTGTCGCCGTCAAGCGTGTCGGCACTGGTATCTGGGAATGCAAGAAATGCGGATACAAGTTCGCCGGCGGAGCATACACCCCGGAGACTCCGTCCCTGAAAGTTGTCCTTCGTGCTATTGAGACGAAGGGAGCATAAATCCGATGGTTACTTATAAGTGCGCCCGCTGCAAGCAGCCGGTAGAGATTGACACTTATGTCAGATGTCCCTACTGCGGTCACAGAATTCTCTTTAAAACACGCGGAGCAGGCACTAAAGTACTGAAAGCAAGATGACGATAGTAACGTCATCGCGCAAACCATCAACAGAGGTCAGGCGGCTTGCAAAGGAAATAGCGTTTGCTCTTGACCTTCCGTATGTTCAGAGGGGTAAGGCAGGTCTTCGGGATATCGAAGGCGAACACCCTTCTATTATTTTTGTATCCGGTTCCAAGCAGAAGCAGATGGGGCCGATTATTGACATTACAAAAAACGGCAATACGGTGTTTTCCATGCTGATAACGAATGTTATCACGAGTGAACGTACCGGCGAGTTCTACAGGGGTTTTTTAACCCGTGAAGAGGATTTGTACAATATGCTTTCTCCGTATGTGCAGATTAAGCTTGATTTAAATGCAGAAGGGGCAATCTGTTTCTGCGGTATGCAGAAGGTAAATTATCGTCTGCAGGTGATGGTCTAAAGGTATGTCTGATAATTTTGACCACTCCGCAGAGTTTATTTTTGAGACGCCGGATGCAGACAAACTCTATGAGGTTCTTCTGCCGGAGGCAGGTTCTGACCCGGGGGAAAAGTCGTTTGTTGCGCTTTCACTAAATGACGGGGCGCTTTGTCTTTCGATTCAGGCGGAGGATGTTTCTGCGATGCGGGCTTCTGTTAATATGTGGTTCAGACTTATCGCGGTTTCTTCCGAGATTCTTGCGCTCTGATGAGTTTTCACCAATCGAAAAGACTATTATTATTATTCCTGAGCGCTAATTAGTATACAGATTTATAGGTGTTATAAAAATGGCAGCAAATCCACAGGCGGGTTTACCTCCGCAGGTTCAGCAGCAGTTTGCAATGTTCCAGCAGCTGCAGCAGCAGTTACAGCAGATTTCTTCCCAGAAGATGCAGTACGAAATGACTCTGCGCGAAACAAAACGTGCAGCAGAAGAACTTGAGTCAGTTAAAGATGATGCAGCGGTCTTTGCATCTGTCGGCTCTATTATGATGCAGAAGGACAAGGAGTCTGTTAAGGCAGACCTTGCAGAAAAGATTGATTCCCTTGAGCTTCGTATCTCTTCTCTTGAGAAGCAGGAGAAGACTATGTCTGCAAAGGCAACTCAGCTGCAGAAGCAGATTGAAGGTGCTCTTGCGGCAGTTAATGCACCTAAGGCTGAATAAGGCTTTAGGAAATTACATATCTTTTTTCCCGGGATTTTCCCAATCAATCTATCGATGAGAGGTGAGTGCTGCTTTGAAGCATCTTGATGTCGCAGCAGGGATTCTGGTCTATGGTGACAGGGTTCTTTGTCTCAAAAGGGGTGTGCACAAGTATGAGTATCTCAGTTTCAGGTATGAGTTTCCGGGCGGAAAAATTGAAGCGGGAGAGTCAGGTGCTGAAGCTCTTATGCGGGAGCTTTCTGAGGAGTTGGAGATTTCTCTAACGGTTTCTGAGCAGGATTTGTATCAGTCAGTCTCACACTCGTATCCTGATTTTGAGGTGACGCTTTATTTCTATCTCTGCAGGGTTTCATCCGATGAATTTGTGATGAAGGAACATGCGGGTTTTGCGTGGCTTAGAAGAGAGGAGTTAATGGATGTTTCGTGGATGCCGGCGGATTATCCGGTTATTGAACGGCTGGTAAAAGAGGGGTTTTAAACATACTTCTGAATAGATACGTGATTTACAATCAACTATTATAAAACAAAGAAAAAACAATGGTCCCGAAGGGATTCGAACCCCTGACCTCCAGCATGTAAGGCTGGCGTCATAACCACCTAGACCACGAGACCCTGAATCAAAGTTCTATATCATATTGACATTACAACATATTAACCCTATGGATATAATCGCCGTAATGTTGTGATGCTGTCCGACCATCCCGGTTTTTGCCGGACAGAATACAGCCTCACTCAATGAAACACTGTGCTATCCTGAAATTACTTTACATACTTTTTACAAATCAAAGCTTAATTCATTGTCTAATTTTAAAACAGAACTCATATTGGAGTTTGTTTTCCGAAAATTTTTACAAGACACCCCCAGAATCGGTCGAAACTGAGGGAATTAGACACCCCTCTTTATTTTTGCTGCGGTTTCATCATACTGAATCATGGCTGGTAAACTAACTCAAAGAGACCGCAACAATATAATTCTCCGGTTCAAAAGAAATGAGAAAATCAGCGACCTTGCAAAACGTTATGAAGTATCTCGTCAGACAATCAGCCATCTTATTCATGAATATCAAAAGACCGGTTCGATTCCTCAAGAAAAAAAGGCAGGACGAAAAAGAGTTGAATTGAGCGAAGCTGAAAAAGAACTCATTCGTAACTCATTGAATGAATGCCATATGAAAGCAGACAGACTGGAAGTCTATATTCGTAAAAAAACTGGAAGACGTATATCTCACAATAAAATTCACCCATATCTTTTATCTCTTGGCATTTCTTTTGAAAATGCCCGTAAGAAGAAACAGCGTAAATATCGTAAGTATCAGCGTGGTCATTCAATGACTCTTTGGCATACTGACTGGAAAGAGTTCCGTCTGAATGGTGAACGAAAATACCTTACTGTCTATATTGATGATATGTCCCGTTTTATCACGTGCTACGGTGTATTTGATGAAATGACATGTGAAAATTCCTTAACTGTATTGAAACAAGGTATCGAAAAATACGGATGTCCTGAGCAAATTGTGACAGATAATGGCGCCCAGTATTGTACTGTTCTTACCGATGATCAGTCTAATCACGAATTCGGGAAATTCCTCAAAGAACATGGAATTAGGCACATTAGAAGCCGGGTTCATCATCCACAAACCAATGGCAAAGTGGAACGGTTCTTTAAAGAAGTAGATGATAGAATTGATGAAATAGGGTCCATCGATGCTCTGGTAGATTGGCAGAACAGAATTAAACCTCATATGGGGCTTAATGGAAAAACTCCGGAGTATGTTTTCTGGCGTTCATTCAAGCCGGAACGGATTATGAATGAAGTAAAAGAGTGGTTCTGGAAGGGGTTGTAAAGCTGCGCACAAGATATGGGGCGGATGTAAAGTAATTTCAGGATAGCACAAACCTCAAACCATTTCGATAACAATATGTTTCTATCAGACAAATGATGATATTACATATGGCATATAATGTAGAAATGCTGATTCCGGAAGAGAAAATCGAAGCACGTATCCGTGAACTTGCGGCTGAGATTGAACGCGACTATGCCGGATGTGAAATTACGT
>DALTWR010000119.1 GCA_029986975.1 Methanocorpusculum sp. | reverse complement strand
GAAAAAGAGTAGCTGAACAGTCACTTTAAACTTACAGCCCCTTAACCTCTTCAAAGGAAGCGTCAGGATGCTTTCTTAGATACTCCGCATGTTTTTCATCATGGAGCAGATGACAATTTGTACATGCCCACACTCTGCCGTTTCCCGAACTGCTTTCTACCCACTCACCGAGCGACTCATCTTTGCACGGATAAAACGGACAGTAACAGAAATCGCAGACCTGTCCTTCAAAGTGACAGGGATAATACGGGCAGGTATCACGCCGCCACTCAAACCAGCCGGTATTACTGTAGCGTGAATAAATGAAAAACATCGGATACGGGCGGGTAACCGTTCCTTCGTGGAGCTGCAAAGCTTCAGTAACACCTTTCAGGACCGCAGAGTAAATCCGTTTGCCGGGTTCCGTGTACGTTCCTGCATAGATATGGCGAACCTCGCCTTCCGATGCGATAACAACCGCATCTGATGTAGTGCCGGTAAAATCCCGCCCCATCAGACGAAGAGCGTGAGCCTTCGCCTCGGTTGCAGTAATAATTGCATCGAGAAGCGCTGCATCGGAAAATCCTTCGGCGCTTGTGATGATGATATTTATCGTATGGGGTTTTGCCGGGTCAGGATTCGGATTTGAAACACCGGCGGTTACAAAGACCGTGATATAATCGAACTGCAGAACACAGAGATGCTTCATCGAAACCGCGGTTAAAAGTCCGAACGCATCCTTGCCGTATCCTTTTTTCTCCAGAAGGTCATTGACGTAACTGAGCGGCTCATCATGGGAAAAATCAATCGGAACGGTATGATTCAGAATAGTTGAAACATCTGCAATCCCGCCGTTAATTCCCGAACTTGCCGCGTGAAATCTGCCTCGTATGAAAAGAGTATTATTTGTATAGTGGTATCGCATATTCTTCCTTATGTATATGTTTTCCGTTCTAAATAATTCTATACCTGCTCATCTTCGCGAAGGTGAGATAACAGCCCCGGTAAATCAGATGCAGCATACGCGCCGCGGCGCAGAAGTTCAGCGCGGATTTCTTCTGCAATTCCTTTCGTGTAGTCGTCAAATTCGCCAAGAAGACAGACCGGTTTATCGGTTTCAAGCAAAACAGATATGTTTGCAATATTTCCGCTTCCAACGGGCATTCCTGATACAACAACTACATCTGATTCTGCTATCATACATTTGAGTTTTTCAGCAGAATCACTGCTCACAGCAGAAAACGGCGGTTCGATAATTGTATCGATTCCAAGCGTTTGAGCCGCAGCTGCATCTGAATCATTCGCGGACAAAACCCCTGCTGTGATGGCAAACCCGCGAATGGCAAGAGCGTAGATAAGTTCAGTTCCTGTACCTCCGCCTGATATAACGTGAATCTTTTTCGAACCCGGATGAGAGAATACGCCGTACTCCGGTACGAGATACGGTTTTCCCGTAACCGGATGAGGAGACACAAGCATCTTTACGGCGAACGTATCATAAATCCGTTTCGGCGTGAGTACTTCAGAAGGCGTTCCTCTCGCGATGATTTTTCCTTTATCCATCAGAACCAGCGTATCACAGAAAGAGGATGCGAGATTTAAATCGTGTAAGACGCAGACGACGGTAATCTTCGGCGTAAGACTTTTTAGCAGCTGCAGGATTTCTATCTGGTGCGAAATATCCAGATGGTTTGTCGGTTCATCGAGCAGAAGAATCTCCGGCTGCTGTGCTAATGTTTTTGCGATTAAAACACGCTGCCGTTCGCCTCCGGATAATTCTGTTATCAGCCGGTCTTTGAGATGGAGGACATGCGTATATGACATCGCTTCATCGGCGATTCTGAAATCTTCTGAAGACACCGGACGAAGACGGCCTAAATACGGATGCCGCCCCATCATAACAACGTCTTTGACTGAGAACTCAAAGGCGGCTTCATTCATCTGATTTACACATCCCACAATCCGTGCGAAATCTTTTGCATTGTAGGATTCAATCTCGCGCCCGTCCACGTACACAACGCCTTTCGACGGCTTTAAAATCCGCGTCATTGACCGAAGGAGTGTGGTTTTTCCACAGCCGTTTACGCCGATAATTCCTAAGAAACTGCCTTTTTCAATATCGAGCGTTAAATCATCGATAATCAGATTCTCAGCATATCCGGATGTGATGTGCTCTGCAGAAATGCTTTTCATATGCGTGTCCTCCTTCGAAGAAGATAAATAAAGAACGGCGCACCAAGTAAGGCAGTGATAATTCCTACCGGAATTTCTGTCGGAAGAGTTCTGGATAAGGTGTCGGCTAATACAAGCAGAATTGCGCCTGCAAGCATTGAGGCAGGAAGAAGGATTCTATGGTCAGGTCCGGTTAAAAGGCGGATGATGTGCGGAATTATCAGTCCGACAAATCCGATACAGCCCGCGATAGAAACGGCGATTGCCGTTATCAGCGCAGATAAGAGGAGAAGGATGCGTTTGGTTTTTTCGGTGTTTATTCCTAAATGCACCGCTTCTTCTTCGCCTAAGGATAAGACGTTCATGTCTCTTGAGAAGATGAAAAGAATTACCGCTGCGACGATAATAATTATGCCGAGAAGTACATCATCCCAGTACACGTTCCAGAGTCCGCCCATCGTAAAAAACATAATCTGTTTCAGACTGTTTCCGGAAAGATAGATGAGGAAAGACAAGAGGGCTGAGAAAAGCAGGGATACGGCAATTCCGGTTAAGAGAAGGGTTTCTACGGCAACACGTCCGTTGCGTTTCGATGCAAAATAGACGATGATTGTTGAGCCGAGCGATCCAATGAAGGCAAAAACCGGCTGCAGAAATCCGCCCAGTGCGACGATGGAAAATGCCGCGCCTAATGAGCCGCCCGAACTTGTTCCTAACAGATACGGGTCAGCCATCGGGTTTCTGAAAAGACCCTGCATCGCGCATCCGGCAGCAGCGAGTCCGGCACCGACCACTAATGCCCCAAGGATTCTTGGAAGACGCACGTCAAAGATGAGTTTTTGAATCATCTCAGGCGAGTAGGTGAATAACTCGAATCCGGAGATTCCTATGCAAAGGGATAGACCGCTGCATACGATGAGCAGGACGATAAGTATGGGTATGAGTATGAGCGGACGCTTTAACATAGGTTTGTGTTATTTTATTTGTTGTAAGACAAATTAAATATAGTGTTATGAACGGGAGATTTTGATGGGGTAAAGTTAAGGTGATGGTGATTTATCAGAATAGGTCAGGTCTGATGTTCTTTGCTGAATCGGGAAGTAAAGATGTAACTGTTCAGCCCCTTATGTCCTATTTGAGGATGGGTTTGATAGTAAAAACAAAGTAAAACCCCATTATCAAAAATAAGGGGCTGAATCGGTACCAGTTACCTCTTCAGATACGTTTCTTCAAACTCCTTTTCGTAAACCTCATCAGCCTTATCCGGAAGCGGAATGGCTAACTTCCGTAAATCACTCAGTACAATATGTTTTACCATAGTGCCTGACTGAATTGATTTAAGGGCTTTCTGCCCCTCAACGGAAGCCAGATACAGGAACAGATACGCCGGAGAAATCTTTTTGCACTTAATAACCACATCATACGTTGAGACGTAAATCTCAGGAAGAGCCGCATCAGATACCAGATAGACGTCCGGATTTCCTACATTCTGAAGAACAACATCTCCTGTTTTGAGAAGATATGATGTTGCTTTTCCCTCAGGGAGACTCTCAGGGTTTAAGGGATATGATACTTTGGAAACACGAAAAACTAATCCGACGCCCTCTTTTCTTCTTGGGTTGATAAGTTCGGCAGCCTCAGATAACGCCACACAATTTTCTTTCATCTTCTTCATATTATTATTAATATGCGTAAATATTATATTATGATTTCCCTTGAAAAGAGCGCCCCCCTGCAGATACAACACAAGCTGCAGTATTTGAGGCGTACAGTACCGCTGTTTGAGATTAGGTTGATGAGAGATTTAGCTGCGGGTCAGAGCCTCTTTGAATGAC
>DALTWR010000118.1 GCA_029986975.1 Methanocorpusculum sp. | reverse complement strand
CTCATACCGTTATCATCGAAAACAGATGCTGAGGTGCTGCCGTCCCTTGAATCGCTGGTTTTAGCAGTCTATCCCGGCTTTGAGGGCGAGTATATTATGACCGGATTCTATGTTGAGTTTTACTGGTCGGAATATGCGATAAAATGGTTTAGCCGGATGCTCTCATCAGAAAATCAGCAGCGTATGTCAGCAGGGCTGAAATTAAAATGTGCGGATTTCTATCTGAAGTGCGGCGAGTCGCAAAAGGCGCTGGAGGCGCTGCGGACTGTTGAGTCAATGGGTGATTCTGATGTGTCTGAGTGGGAGTTCTGGCGGAAATACGCAAGAGCGTATGAGCAGAATCGCGATTATGCTAATGTGAAGAAATGTTATCTGAAGATTCAGGAAATTGCATCACAGACGAATAGGGCAGATGCCGGATATGATGAAGAGATTGAAAAGATTAATGAGTTTCTTGAGCGGAATATTTCGCTGAGTAATAAGTTCATCACCACTCATCCGGAAATCAGCGAGCATTTCTTAAAGGCAGAGTATGCGTCGATTCCGTTTTATCAGCAGCATTCGGCGTCTGAGAAGCTGAACTGTGTTGTTCCGCTTATTTATTATGCGTGGGGGTATGAGGCGTATTTGTCGGCTTCTGTCTGGAAGTATGTGAGGGATTTTGTACGCTCATGCGATATTGCAGCTGAGCAGTTTAATCAGCTTGAGAGCTGGTGGGTTAAGCCGTTTTCTGATATTGCAAATGAGAAGGCATATTTTGCGCCGACGCTTGGAAGCTGGGCGAATCTGTCAAGGGATTTGGAGTGTGAGGCGCATGAGAATAAGGTTAAGGAGGCGATGGTGTCGTATCTGAAGAAGAATTACGATGAAACCATATTGACGGATATTGTGTCGGTTGCGAAGATTTTGTATTTTTATAGAAATGATATCTGCCACGCAAAACCGGTGTATCTGACGCAGAATGGGTTTTTGAGGCGGCATAAGAAGATTGTAACAAAGATTAATCAGATTATTGCGTATATAGACGGGGTTAATGAGAGAAGGGAGGTCAGCATCTGAAATATTAGATGAATCGCTTAAGATGGATGAAGAGTTTGGGGAAGCAAATCCGGTAATCTCTCACAAAGATTTGTGTGGTAAATATAAGTTAATATAGATAACAAACCAGAGCACTCGATTGAGCGATTTTAGAGCGATTGCGAATCGCTCACCATTCTGCTGCGAATACGCCCTTAAATCCAAAAACAAACCCATAAAAACCGTTTTCAAAAAAGTGAGCGATTATTTTTGAAAACTTCCTTTTCTCGTATAGATATATCTCTTATAGTAATACTTACTTTCCTCACCAAATCGCTCACTTTTGGAAAAAAGAAAGAATACGAGATAGAATAGAAAATAGAGCATAATAACAGCCTGAAAAGTGAGCGATTCTAATCGCTCACAATCGCTCTAAACCGCTCTAATCGTTCTATCACAAACCAGAAGAATAACCAGCAGACAAATCACACTTTTATCCGAATCTAACACACTGACCAATCGCCACTCCTTCGGACATGGCTCACGACTCGCAGCAAACGCCCCTCGTCAAATCAAACACCCACCTATCTTTTTTCCACATCCCCATCCCATAAACCTTTATCCCGCACAGCCCAATCATTATACATCATGTCGTTAGACGATACCGCCGCGAAAATAACCTCCATGGAAATACGCGGCGCCGGAAAAATCGCCCGTGAAGCAGCAAAAGCATTGCGCGACCACGCTCTACTCAATCAGCACTTAGAGCTTTCCGCCTTCCAAAAAGAAATGCAGAACGGCGCAGAAAAACTCCTTGCAACGCGCCCCACAGCCGTATCACTTCCAAACGCAGTACGGCTCACCCTTCGCGGATTAACCACAGCACAATCAACCGAAGAAGCCGTCACGGGCATCAAAAACCGTGCAGACGCCTTCATCAGAAAAGCAGAATCAGCCCTTGACATCATCGCAGAAATCTGCGCTGCCCGAATCAAAGACGGAGACACCATAATGACGCACTGCAACTCAAAAGCCGCTCTTGCCGGAATCATCCGTGCAAAAGAACAGGGCAAAAACATCCGCGTCATCGCAACCGAAGTACGCCCCTGGAATCAGGGACTTTTGACCATCAAAACCTTAAACGACCATCAGATTCCAACAACCTACATCGTAGATTCAGCCGTCAGATACTTCATGCCCCAGGCAGACTTAGTCATCGTAGGAGCTGACGCGGTTACCGTAAACGGGGCTGTCATCAACAAAATCGGCACATCACAGTTAGCAGCAGCGGCACATGAAGCCCGCAAAAACTTCATCGTCGCAGCAGAAACCTTCAAATTCGCACCACAAACCTTAGACGGAACAAAAATCGAAATTGAAGAACGCCCGACCAACGAAATCTTATCAGACGAAACCGCAGAAAAACTGCCGTATGTCACCATTAGAAACCCGGTGTTCGATGTAACGCCTGCAGAATACATTGACTTAATCGCAACCGAAGAAGGCGCAATTCCGCCGGAACTTTCCTACATTATCATGAAAGAACACCTCGGCTGGGAGGCTAAAGACTTATGACCGCAAAAACAAAGGACCTCATTGCAGCATACTATTATCGCCCGAAAACAGGCGTAGATGCACAATTCGCCGCAAATGCCATCTGCGAAGAACAGACCACCGGAACATGGACTAATTTATCCACCGTCAATGATAAAACCGCTTACGTCCACGCATTAGACGGCGAAGTCCTGAGTGTCACACCCGCTGGCGAAGGAGGATACATTACCAAAATCCGCTATCCGTATGAAATCTTTGAAAAAGGCAACATCCCTCAGTATCTATCCGTTATTGCCGGGAATCTGTGCGGACTTGGCAAACTCGAAGCAGTGCGCCTGACAGATATCGATTTTCCTAAAGAACTCGCCGGCTGCGGTCCGAAGTTCGGTATCGAAGGCGTGAGAAAACTCGTCGGAACTGAAACGAGCCGCAGACCGCATGTCGGAACGATTATTAAACCGAAGGTGGGTTTAAATCCCAAAGACACCGCTGAGGTCGCATATCAGGCGGCAGTCGGCGGTCTTGATTTAATCAAAGATGATGAAACACTCACAAATCAGACATTCTGCCCGCTGTTAGACAGAGTTGAATCAGTAATGAATGCCCTTGACCGTGCAAAAGATGAAACCGGAAAACAGGTTCTCTACGCCGTAAATGTAACAACCGGCGGAGATAAAATTGTTGAACTCGCTCATTCAGCCGTTAAAGCGGGCGCAAATATGCTGATGGTCGATGTACTGACGGCGGGTTTTTCTGCGATTCAGGCTCTCGCTGAAGATTCGTTCCTGAATGTTCCGATTCACGTTCACCGGACTATGCATGGTGCGCTTACAAGAAATCCGCATCACGGAATTGCGATGCGCCCGATTGCCGTTTTAGTCCGCTCGGCAGGCGGAGATCAGCTGCATACCGGAACGGTTTCCGGAAAGATGGGCGGAAAAGCCGATGAAGTTTTAGGCGACAACCGTGAAATCACCCGTGAGTTTGCAGGATTAAAGCCGGTGTTTCCGGTCGCTTCAGGGGGCTTGCATCCGGGCAAAGCTGCAGCTGAGATTGCAAAACTCGGATGCGACATCGTTCTTCAGGCAGGAGGCGGTATTCACGGTCATCCGGACGGAACGGCTGCAGGTGCCCGTGCATTTGTTCAGGCAGTCGAGGCGGCAGTTTCCGGGATTCCCGCAAAAGAGTATGCAAAGACGCACGATGAACTGGCAAAGGCGATAGATAAATGGGGAGATGCGTAACTCTCCATACATTTACCATTCAAATTATCCATAGGTGTTTTTTGCAGGGCCGGATATCCTGAGATAACGTAGTATCTATATCTAAGGTGTACGTTCTTTTAGTGGTTTTACGGAGCAATACATATTTTTTGAGGCAGTTCAATTTGGTTGGCTTTTTTGACGAGGTAAAACCTCAACGTAACTTCAACCTTC
>DALTWR010000117.1 GCA_029986975.1 Methanocorpusculum sp. | reverse complement strand
ATAGGGCTGCGATTTGCGTAGATTTGCGTAGATTTGCGGTTTCTTTGGCAATTTCCACTGACTAATTCAACCGTCTGTATTTCAGACAAGGAGCTGAATAGTTACGTTACATTATTTTTTTGAGAATAGATCTTCTTCAATCAAAACCCTTATTGTTCTATACATCGAACAAATACATACGATAAGCCATGCAGACAGAATATTGTGAATTATGCGGCGCACCCATCACCACAAAAGCAAAACTTGTTCAGATTGAAGGTGCAAAGCCGATGAAGGTTTGCGATAAATGTGCAAAACTCGGAACTGAGATACAGCCTCCGCGCGCCCCGAAGACCTCATACGGCAGAGGATATACTGCAGCCCCTGTTCCCCGCGTACAGAAAGGCACATCCGGAGGAAATGCAGCATACCGCAAGCGGGATATGTTTGACTACATTGAAGGCGATGTTGTCGAGGATTACGCAAAAAGAATCTCTGCAGCCCGTCAGGCGAAAGGATATACTCAAAATGACCTTGCATTCATCTTAAAGATGCAGGAAATCGATATCAAAAAGCTTGAACGCGGCGAACGTGCACCGACCGAGGCAGAACGTGTCAAGCTCGAAAAAGAACTTGGCATTGTCCTTCTCGACATCGATGACGGTGCATCAAATACGAATACCGGCGGCGTTGCAGCAACCACATTAGGCGACGTTCTTCAGGTAAAGCGCAAATAAGGGTGAGTATGACCTCTCCATTTATTCTGATTAACTTTAAGTCCTACCGCGAAGGCGCAGGAAACAATGCAGGACGCATTGCAGAAGCCGCAGAGATAGTAATGCAGGAGTCTGGTGTTACCATTGGTATTGCTCCGCAGTTTGTTGAACTGCATCCGTTCTGCAAACACTATGAGATTCCGGTCTTTGCTCAGCACATTGATGCAGTTGAGGGAGCATTCACCGGACACGTTCCGGCATTTTCCGTGCGGGCTGCAGGATGTGCAGGGACACTCATTAACCATTCAGAGAGAAGACTTACTATTGCTGATGTTGAAGCGTGCGTTGCAGCCGCGAAGTTCAATCATTTAGAGTCAGTTGTCTGTACAAATAATGCGGCAGTGTCAGCTGCAGCTGCTGCCTTTGCGCCGGATTATGTTGCTGTTGAGCCGCCGGAGTTAATCGGTTCCGGCATCTCCGTTGCAAAAGCAGATCCTGAGATTATTAAATCTTCAGTTGAACTGGTGCACTCGGTAAACAGGAATGTAAAAGTTCTTTGCGGCGCAGGAATCCAGACCGGCGAATGTGTCAGAACCGCTGTTGATTTAGGTGCAGACGGTGTTCTTCTGGCATCGGGCGTGGTTAAGGCAAAAGACCCTGAAGCTGTTCTTCGTGACCTTGTCTCGAAGTTATAATTCTCATTTTTTTCTTTTCAGAGGTTCATATGAAAACCGGTTTAGTTGTTGAAGGCGGCGGTATGAAATGTGCGTACAGCGCCGGACTTATTGACGGACTTTTAGATGACGGCATCACATTCGATGAATGTATCGGAGTATCTGCAGGAGCTGCAAATGCAGCGTCGTTTGTTGCAGGTCAGCGGGGGCGTAATATCAGATTCTATACTGAGCACCCGAAAGATCCCAGATACTGCGGGACGTCGCAATTTTTAAAGCACGGGAACTTCTTTAATCTGCAGTTCATCTATGGCGATTTGACCAACGAAGGCGGTAAAGACCCGCTTGATTATGACGCGCTGATGAAAAGCAGGACTGAACTTTTCTTAACGGCAACGGATGCAGAAACAGGAATGCCGCATTATTTTGCAAAATCCGAGATGCCGAGAAATGATTACCGCATTGTTATGGCAAGCTGCGGTATTCCTGCGCTCTGTAAGCCGGTTGAGGTAAACGGGCGGATGTATTATGACGGCGGTGTTGCTGACTCGATTCCTTTGAAGCGGATTTTAGATGACGGCTGTGATAAGGTTGTTCTCCTTCTCGAAAACCCCCGGACATTTGTTCGTCAGGCGCAGGGACATAAACGAGCGTATCATTTTATGCTGCGCAAATATCTGAAGGTTGCAGAGCTGGTAGATACCCGCCACACCCGCTATCAGGAGTGTCTGAAATGGGTGTATGAGATGGAAAAAGCAGGCAGGGTCTTTATCTTTGCGCCGCCGGAAGGAACGGGGATTTCCACATCCACGGTTGATATCCCGCTTCTTACCAAACTGTATGAGACAGGTCTTTCTGATTATGCGAAAGGACGGGAAAAGATGCTTGCCTATCTTGAAGGATAAGCAATTATTGAGTGAGGGCAGATGATGTTCGGACGAAAAAAACGTGAATTAACCGATGATGAACTTGCGATGCAGACACTTAAGAACTGTCAGATGTCTATGGGGCAGATTTTCCATGAGCAGACTGCTGCAGAGCGGATTGCATCAGATGAAGAGTTTATGCGCGGATTTGTTGATTCTCCTGAGTACAAAGAGGCATTTGCTGCGTATGCAAAACGGATGGGAAAGGAGTAATTTTTCCTGTCTTCTTTTTCGGAGTTTTTTATTTAATCTATGGCTGAAGCAGTTCTTACAACAAACCGATTGATACTTCATACGGCATCATGTTCCGAGATGAAATCATTCATCGGGAGTCAGACGGATGATATTTTGAAAACAGCGTATCAGGAGATGCTTGACGGCGCTGCAGCTCATCCTGATATGTATGAATGGTATGCTCTCTGGATGATTGAGCTGCCTGATGGAACACATGTAGGGGAACTTTCCTTCAAAGGTATGTCTGATGACGGCATGGTTGAGATTGGGTATGGTATTGTTCCTGAGTTTTGGAACAACGGGTATGCGACAGAGGCGGTCTCTGCGGTTGCCAGATGGGCTTTTACGCAGCCTTTGGTGCGGTGTGTTGAGGCTGAATGTGAGGAAGAGAATGCTGCGTCGAAACGTGTGCTGATAAAGTCCGGGTTTATTCCGACGGGTGTATATGGGGCTGAAGGTCCCAGGTTCAGGTATGCGGGATAATTTGTTTCTGCAGGGATTAATTGTGCTGTGTTTTTGAGGAGCTAAATATTATATAGTTCTCTTATTGATATATTAGGTAATTATCCGGAGTGTGAGGTTATGTCCTACGAACCATTTTCTCATGAGGAGTTTAAGGAGGCTGTAGAGGATATTGTTCCAAGACCAACGAATCTGTTTGAAAAGTTACAGTATCTTGAAAATCTTCTTACCTGTCTTCATAAACTTGAACTGATGTATGGTGCCGAATATCGTTTGCTTTTGAAAATGGCAGAGAAGATGCCCTCTGATACGTATCAGCTTGTGCCGAAGCAGAAGTCTCAGTCTCTTGTTGATGTTTACAAGGTGCGTGAACTTTTGCCTGAGATTTATGCCAGTACGGTGAAAATTAAGGCAACGGATGTCTCAAAGATTTTTACCGAGAGTGAAATATATGGCTTATGCCGTGATAAGCTTGGTGATGAGGAAATTATGAAGTATGCGTATATTCCAAAAACGAAGTTATCTAACTATCTCTCTAATAGTGAAGCTGAGATGTATTATAAGACAGTAGTCAAAGAGGACGGCTGGACGGTGAAAGAGAAATAAAGAATGTAAGTATTCAGCCTTGTCTCTGAAATCTCGTTGGTCAGTTTGTTCAGTGGAAATTGCTGAAGAAACCGCGGCTCTATTCACCCGCATTTTATCCTTTTTTCTGCGGGTGGACGAGCTGCTGTTTGAAGGTATTTTGTGGGGGTTTGATGTAGGTTGGTTTGTACAGTATATATTACCTATGTTTTATCAGCACCATAGTATTACATCTTCTCTATTCCGTCAATTAATTTTACCAGTTCCTCTTTTGGAGGGAGAACTTTGAGCAGATCTGGGTCCATCTCCTCAGATGTTTTGTATGTCGCAACACCCATCGGCTGTCGGAAATCCTGCATAATATACTCCACATATGCTTTATCCATCTTTCTGCAAAGAATAATACCTATTGGAGGATTCTCATCATCACGGCGATCGTCATCATTCAATAT
>DALTWR010000116.1 GCA_029986975.1 Methanocorpusculum sp. | reverse complement strand
GTTGTGGATTCCTGTACCTCGGATACCGATTTGAAAGCCGTTGATGCAGCACGCATCCTTTTTGAAAACGGAACTGATGTCTATAAAATAACCAATCTCTTAACCGCAGGGCTGTTAGGTCTTGAACGGAACAGACGCCTTGTACCAACCCGCTGGGCTATTACAGCAACAGATGACATGCTTTGTACGTCGTACAAAAAAGATGTCTTACGCCTTCCCGCGTTATCTGAGTTTGAAATTTATTCTGCCACACTTCATGGAAACACACTCTGTTTCATCCTCATTCCATCGAATGACTGGCGCTTTGAGATGGTTGAGCGGTGGCAGAAACATTCTCTCTGGGCAGATGATGAAGAGTCAGTCGTCATTGACTCCGAAAAAGGAATGACGAAACGAAATTATTCGCCTATAGGAGGAGCTTACTATGCAGCGCGGCTTGCTGTCCTTGAACATCTGAAAAAACTCGGGCGCTGTGCACGGGTAATATGCCTTAGAGATATCTCTGGAGAGTACTGGGCACCGCTTGGGGTGTGGGTGATTCGTGAAGCCGCACACAAGGCACTTTCTGAAAAACCGTTTAAGGTATCAACGCTTTCGGACGCCGTAAATGCTGCGGCGTTTAAACTTGGGACACGGTTCTGGGTGCCGATGATTTCGATGCTTAAGGATATGAAAGAGCAGAAAAGTATTTTTGATTTCGGCTGAGTTACCACTCAACTTCCATCACGGCTTTTTCTTCCTCTTTCAGCTGCCCCTCGCCTGAGGGAACAAAAGCGTATTTATCCATCGGAGAATAGTTTTCATAGAGTGCACATTTATCAAGCACATCAACAAACTCGCGCAAGAAAAGACGAGGAACAACATCAACTCTTCCGCCGAAACGTGAGGTAACTTTTGAAATCATCGCAGTGATAAACTTCGGTGAAACGCGGGATGTATCCACCGGACCGAATCCGTCACGGTAGATGTCAATAACTTTGTATGCTGCAGCCTCAAGTTTTTCCGCATTAAACTTTGATAAGACAATCTGTGTCTGCAGCGGGTTTGCAAATTCATCCTCGAATGCGATACTGATTCTGTCATAGAGTGCCGGAAGCGAGCGAATTCCTTTTGCGCTTTCAAAAAAGGCAGGCGTTCCTGCGAACAGAAAATACGAACCCGGAATCTCACACTTGTCGGTCATATCAACAATCTGCCGGAGATTCACATACCCTTTCTCACGCTGGGGGCGCGGTAAGCCCTGCATAGTTTCAATCTCATCGAATGAAACAAACAGACCTGAAAACCCTGCCTGACGAATAAGATAGACAATGCCTTTTAAAAAAAGCAGGGCATCAGTTTCAGAAACATTTCCCTTGATTCCTGCCTGCATCTTAAATGAGCGGTTTGCAACCGTTGCATCGCCTGAAATCCAGCCAATCGCTGCCTGTGCTGCGGCAAAATCTCCTTTATTGTTTGAAAGATAATAGGCGCGGACTGCCGCAGCAAGTCCTGATGAAATTCCCGACACCCGTTCAAGCGAGGACTCCACCTCGTTTGCCGTGAGTTCTGCAAGCTTCGGGTCATGTTCATCGATACCGGTTTCAATGAGTCTGTCTTCAATACCGAAAATCCAGGTGTCAATGATGCTTTTTAAGGCATGCTTTTCTGCGGCAGTAGATATTCCGGTACAGATTTTTGTATATATCGCCTGCAGTTTATGAAGCGGCGTGTCAGGAGATATGACCACATGAGATACGACAAACTTTTTCGCGAAAGCGATTTCTGCAGCACGGGCTATAACAAATGTCTTTCCCGAACCGTACTCGCCGCGGATGAATTTACAGTCGGCATGTCCTGCCGCGGTGAACTCAAGCTGGTCTGATATCACAGACTCTTCCGTCTCTAAGCCCACTGCGAGCCGTGCAAGACCTGCATCAGGTACTGTTCCGCGCCTGAGGGATGTTATGATGCCGATACTTTCAAGGCGTCTGTCATCTGCTGCCGACATATCCGTAAATCTCGCCGCGTTCTCCGGTGCCGCGTTTCTCAATTAATGTGAGTCCAAGGTCTGCTGTTTTTTCGATGAGGGCATTTACGATTCCGGCAGCTCTTCTTGTGTCTAACAAGGCACGAAGATCCATCTCGGTTGCCTCACGGTGTTCGCGGATAAAGGAAATAATCTTTTTTTCCCGTTCATCAAGATTCGGCATAACCTCTTCCTCGGCTGTTTCTTCTGCCTCAGCAGCAGGCGTTTCTTCAGAGGCCTGTGCTGCAGTTTTTTCCATCAGAATCGGACGTTCAGATAAGGCGCGTCCTTTTGCTCTGATTAAGAGGTCGTTGAAGTCCTGAATATGGATTTTATCCGGGAAACAGGGCAATACATCGATTCCTGCAAGACAGAACCATTTGCAGTCCTCATAACTGCGGTTTTCAATGGCATCAACTGCAGAATAAAGGTAGAGTGCTGCAAGCATCTCGCGTCCGTCGGCAGAGAGTTCATCTGCTGCAGCAGAGAGTTTTTTCTGCACCAGTTCACGGGTTTTATCCAGCTTGTAGAGTTCCGCATCTCCGTTTAATATGGCATCTGCGGCATGTTCAAGCTCAGCAACCGATTTCAGATTCGTTAAGATGTAGCGAAGAATTGTTTCTGCCTCACGGATTTCGTCAGCACGTTTGAGGAATCCTGCGTATGCAACACCTCCTTTGATGGTGTTTTCCCGGTATGCACGATAGAACCAGTCAATCTCGTCTGCACGCTTGAGAAATCCCGCATTTGCAACACCTCCTTTGATGGTGTCTTCCCGGTATGCACGGTAGAACCAGTCTTTTGCCTGCTCCTTAGAGCCTGCTGCTTCGTATGCCTCTCCGATTTTAATCAGAGATACCGCTTTCGGGAAGGGGGATAAAGTGACACTAATAATACCTGCGACCTCTTCTTTGTCTCTTACGAGAGAGAGGAACGAAGAGAAACGATTGACAACGAGTTCTGCGGTTTCCCAGTCGGGATTTTCTGCACTCATCAGATCTGCTATCAGTTTCCGGTAGATGGTATTTGCTGTATCGCCGTCTCCTATCTGAAGATAAATATCTGCTTCTACCAGACGGAATACTGCATCCCCGCCTTTTTCTAAGAGAGGTTTTAACTCATAGATTGCCGTATCATATTTTCCAAGCAGTTTTTCCAGGAGAACAAAGGAGAATCTGATTGAGGATACATTTTCATCATCGACACTTTCCTCTTCAAAGCTGTCAAGTGCTTCACGGTATGCTTTTTCTGCTGCGGTTTTATCTGCTGCTGCGAGTGCTTCTAAGTATATGCGTAAGTATGCGGTGTTTTTCTCCGTATCCCAGCCGCGATGTGCTGCTTCAAGGCATTTCTGTATGTCATGTGAAGCAAGAAGAGCTTCTGCGTATGGGAGGGTGATGGTCTCTTCACCGAAGTGCTGCAGGTGAAGAGAGACTGCCTCTTTTGGTTCATCGACTTTGGTAAATATTTCTTCGAGCCGTTTTACATCATCAGGTAAGTTGTCTGCGCGGACAAGAGAGCGAAGCGCAGGGATTGCAGCACGGAAATCTTCTTTTCTGATTAAGGCGTCAGCATAACTTCTGACTGCTGCTTTGTTGTCCGGGTCGAGGGATAATGCCTCTGCATACTCTGCGATTGCTTCATCATCATGTTCTTTTTTTGTGAGCACATCGCCAAGATAGCTGTGGAGATATGATGAATTGGGCATTATCCCAAGAAGAGACCTGAGAAGAGTTTCTGCGATGTCAAGTTTTCCGGTTGCAAGATAGCTTCTGGCTGCAAGAAGCATGAGAGCAGGATCAGTTGTTCCGGATGCAAGGGTTAAGACCTCATTGTACTCTCCTTTTTCAAAGAGAGCAAGGGCTGAGGATAGTGCAGTAGCAGAGGATGCAGGATTTGTCATTTCCATGATGATGGTATCTGTGTTGTATGTGTTATTTCTGCAGAGATGCAAGGACTGCTTTTCCAAATTCGTTTGCATCGAACGGTGTTTTTGCGGTGATGAGGTTTCCATCGACGACGACTTTTTCATCAACAATTTCTGCTTTGTC
>DALTWR010000115.1 GCA_029986975.1 Methanocorpusculum sp. | reverse complement strand
CGTCTTCTTAGCAGGACGCAGTGAAGAATCTGAAACCTCAGAAACACCCCTTATGAAAGATGCCGCAGTGAAAATCTACCGCATCAGAACAGGAAACTTCACCCGCATGAGCGAGTACATCATAGGAGACCCAAGATTTTCCAGCATCAGACACACGCACAAGGACATGATATTTGCATGGACAAAAAAAGAGTTCAGCAACCTATCCCGCGCACGCGAAGCAGGACTCACTGTCCCGCAGCCGTATGCGTTTGACAGAAACATCCTGGTAATGGAGTTCATGGGAGAAAACGGCATCGCCTACCCGCAGATGCGTCAGATTCTTCCCGGCTCTCCCGAAGAAACGTATAATGATGCAGTAGGCATCATACGAGACCTCTACCGGAAAGCCAAACTCGTACACGGAGACTTATCCGAGTACAACATCCTGACAGGACCGGAAGGTCTCATCCTCATCGACATGGCACAGGCAGTAACACTCGAACACCCAAGAGCGTACAACTTCCTCTTCAGAGACATCGCAAACATCAACCGGTTCTTTGAAAAGAAATGCAGCGTCTGCGACCCGCACGAACTCTTTCGCGAAATCGTAGGAGAAGAATTCTTCGAACTCTAACGTACAGGCAGCCATACTAAACAATCACAACAGATTAGAATATCAGAAAGGCACATCATGACACAGGAAGTAAAAATCCCCAATGACAGAATAGGCGCGATGATTGGAAAAGGCGGAGAAACCAGACGCCGCTTAGAAAAAGCATTGAACGTCGAACTCGACGTTGACAGCCAGACAGGTCTTGTAACAATGACCAACGATGACGACACGCTCGCAGAAATCCGCTCAATGGAAGTCATCAAAGCAATCGGACGCGGATTTTCCCCCGTGCGTGCGAGAAAACTTCTCGAAGACGACGAGATGATATTAGACATCATCGACATCTCAGAAGTTGCAGACACCCCTGAAAAACTTTCACGCATCAGAGGGCGCATCATTGGAAAAGAAGGAAAGGCACGCGAACAGATTGAAAACATGACAGGTGTTTCTCTTTCCGTTTACGGAAAAACCGTCTCCATAATTGGTCTTCCGGATCAGGCAGGAGACGCGCACGCTGCAATATCCATGCTAATCAGCGGTTCTGAGCACAATACCGTCTTCAACTACCTTGACCGCAAGCGCAAAGAAGCAAAGATGAACATGATGACTTATTACTACTGATACAGCAAGGCGGAATGCTTATATGCAGGGTATGAAATTTCCATTGTTCCACTCGAAACAAAGGGGTCAATCAATCTGAGCGTCTTTCATGAAAATAGACTCATTGCCGATTCCAAATCGCCTGCGCGACTCATATCTCGGACTTGGGATAACTGAACTTTATCCTCCTCAGGAGGCATGCGTAAAAGCCGGTTTATTCGAGCGGAAAAACATTTTAGCGGCAATTCCGACCGCTTCCGGAAAAACGCTCATCGCTGAAACTGCTATGCAGAAAGAGATATCCGTTGGCGGAAAATGCCTCTATATAGTTCCTCTAAAAGCGCTTGCCTCGGAAAAGTATGACGACTTTTCAGGAAAAGGTGTTTCTGTAGGTATTGCGACTGGAGATCCTGACCAGCGCGATGAGTATCTCGGAAAATATGACATCATTGTTGCCACCTCGGAAAAAACAGATTCCCTTTTGCGTAACAAAGCAGAATGGCTGAAACGGGTTTCATTACTCGTCGTCGATGAAATTCATTTGATAGGCGATGACTCCCGCGGCGCAACACTGGAGATGGTAATTGCCAAACTCAGATACCAGAATCCGAATCTGCAGATAATAGGACTTTCTGCCACGATGGGAAACCCCGAAGAGCTTGCGAAATGGCTTGATGCAGAACTTATCACCAGCGAATGGCGTCCGGTTGACCTTCGCGAAGGTGTTTTCTATAACGGAAAAATCAAATTCCATGATGCAGAGCGTGTTGTCCCTGCCGCGAAAAAAGATGATGACATCAATCTCCTGTTAGATACTGTCGATGAAGGCGGTCAGTGTCTTGTATTCGTCTCCTCACGCCGTTCTGCAGAAGCGTATGCAAAGCGGGCAGCTGGCGCCCTGAAACGCTCATCTCCGGCGCTGGATTCCTATGCAGAACGAATCGCAAAAGCTGATGCAACTGCGTCCGGCAAAATTTTAGCTGAAGCAGTCAGAAAGGGTGCTGCCTTCCATCACGCAGGACTCCCGCGTGAAGCACGCGCCGCTGTCGAAGAAGGATTCAGAAAAGGAGATATTCTGGCTATATCATCCACACCTACGCTTGCCGCAGGCCTGAATCTTCCGGCGCGCCGGGTTATCGTGCGGGATTATCAGCGGTATGATGCGCAGACGGGTATGAATAAAATTCCGGTCATGGAGTATCGTCAGATGGCAGGACGTGCAGGCAGACCACGGCTTGACCCATACGGAGAGGCAATTCTCATTGCAAAAGATAAATCCCGCGTTGATGAACTCTTTGAAGAGTTCATAGATGCGCCCGCAGAAAAAATCAGGTCGCAGTGTCAGAAAGAGTCGGAGCTTAGAGCACATCTGTTAGCGCTTATCTCAACTGAGTTTACCAACTCCCGCTCTGAGATTTCTGCATTTATGGAACGCTCGTTTTATGCAAGTCAGAGAGCAGTTCACCGGAGACTGGATAAAAATATTGAAAGCGCTCTTTTATTCCTTGAAGAGTCCGGCATGATAGAGAAGGTCGGCGATGCAGTTTCATCAACGTATTTCGGCTCGCTTTCATCGAAACTCTATCTTGCGCCTGAGTCAGCGCTGATGATAAAAGCCGTTTTCGCAGAACATGCCAATGATGAGTTTTCCGCGTTTGCGGTTCTGCATCTGCTCTGCATGACGCCTGATATGTTCAGATTCTATCTGAAGGCATCTGATGAACGGATGGTGGATGATATTCTGCTTAAACGCGGCGATGAAATCTGGTTTGAAGAGTTTTCCGAGGAGTTTTTCGGCGCGGTAAAATCTGCTGCCGTTATTGAAGAATGGATTTCAGAAACATCTGAAGAGATGATTGCAGAGCGGTACAGTATCGGAAGCGGGGATGTGCATGCAGCAGTTGAAAATCTGAAATGGCTTTTGCATGCGGCATCCCGCATCACGCATGAGTTTGCGCCGGCACTCGAAGACGGGATAAAGAAACTTGAAATTCGTGCAGCACACGGCATCAAAGAAGAACTTATCCCGCTCATCAGTCTCAAAGGCATCGGACGTGTGCGTGCGCGCCGTCTTTTTGAGCGCGGAATAACCACACCCGAAGAGCTGCTTAAGGCAGATAAGGCATCAGTTGTTTCGATTCTTGGAACGCTGACGTATGATAAAGTCATCGCCGAAGCAAAACGAAGGACAGGCTCTGCATACGCGAAAGCGGAGAGTTTTGAAGAAGACTATTCTGCAGTCCATGACTCTGATAAGAAACACGATGCTGTAATGAACAAAGAAGACACTTCTGTGTCTGATGTGAATAAGAAATCGAAAAAGAAATCGGGTGCTGAGCAGCCGACGCTCTTTGATTTCTGAGGTAATAGTATGAAAATTGTCAGCGGTAAAATTGACGTAAAGAATGTTTCGGAAACACTTGCACAGATAAATGAGATTGCAGATTCCTGCGGTTCGTCCGTAGTAATCTTTGATGCAGAAAAAACTGCAGGAAAACGCCACATTGAGTCGGCTGTTTTTCATGCAAAGCGTTCGTTTGAGACGAAGACAAATATTGCGCGAACCTTTGCGATGGAGGTCTTAGTCTATGCATCAGGACAGAGACAGTGTTCTCTTGCATCAAAGTTCGGTCTTCACACGGGAGAAAATGCAGTCTATGCAGTTGTTATCGATGGCAAAGAAGATGATGCAGCAGAACTTCTTAAGAAGGTTGTTTTAGCGTGTGATGCGGTGAAAGCAGATGTTAAGCGGCTTGCAAAAGAGTTTGATATCACTGATGAAGAGCTTTCCGTCGTGGGCGAGGAGAGAATCGAAGAGTTAGTCATCGAACGGTGCGCTATGGTTGATGCATGGAAATAATCTCGCGCGGAAGTGAATTTAAGCTCATATA
>DALTWR010000114.1 GCA_029986975.1 Methanocorpusculum sp. | reverse complement strand
TTCTGTTCCTCCGGCGGATAATTTTTCATCAGATAGTCAAGATAGAGTTCAACAAGATGTGCATGCCGTTCTGCATAATCCGTTGACGGACTCTCTTTTGTCTGGTCAAGTGATTTTCTGAATTTATTTCGTATCTTATCTTCTGTTACTTCTATCATACCCGATTCACCTATGTGTACTGATGATTCGATTGTTCAATATATAAACCCCATACCGCGCGGTGCGGAAGTGGGTGAAAAATTCATTCTTTAGAAAAATCGAAGCTCAAATATCTCCCTGATTTTGAATCAGACAGAAATAAGGGCACAAATTCACTTCCGCGCGAAAATAAAAATATGGTCTGGATACGTGTTATTTCAGCTTCTGCGGAATGCAGATTCTGTGTGTTCCTGATTCATCAGTGAACGTTTCAATTCTGACATCCACACCATAGACACGCTGAATCAGTGCGCTGTCTAAGACAGATTCAGGCGTGCCGTCTGCAATGACTTCCCCGCCGTACATCATCAGAACACGGTGTGCATACAAGAATGCGTGGTCTGGATTATGCGTTGAAAGAATTATCAGATACCCGTCAGCTGCGAGGTCAGCAACTTTGCACATAACACGGAACTGATTTCCGTAATCGAGATTTGCTGTCGGCTCATCCATTATGAGAATTTTAGCATCCTGAACCAAAGCCCTGGCGATTAAAACCAGCTGCCGTTCTCCGCCGCTGATTTCTCCGTAACCTGCGTGTGCGAGATGGCCTATCCCTAAATTTTCAAGTGCCTCGTGCGCACGTTTGATATGCTCTTTGTTAGGAGATGAGAGAAGAGAGAGCTTCGAGGTTAAACCCATCATAACGACATCGATGACATCATAATTGAATGTCGGATACGTTGACTGAGGAATGTAAGCAATACGTTTTGCAATCTGTTTGTGGGATAGGGTACTGAGGTCAAGTCCGTCAAGCGTGATAGTTCCGCCGTAGTTTTTGAAGAAACCCAAAAGACACTTAAACATCGTACTTTTTCCGACACCGTTTGGACCAAGAACTGCTATTACCTCACCGCTTCCTGCTGAAAAAGAAACCTTGCGTAAAACATCCTCTCCTTTTTTTCCGTACCGGTAGGTTATATCAGATAAGGAAAGCGAAGATGCTGTATCGGATCCGCTCATGACCGTTTACCTCCGGAGATAAGAAGCCATGCAAAGATAGGGGCGCCGACAAATGCAGTAAGGATTCCTATCGGAATCTCAATTGCTGCGAGGTTTCGCGCGAAGTCATCAACTAAGATTAAAAATCCTCCGCCAAAGATAATTGCCGCGGGAATTATTCTCCGGTAGTCGTATCCGAAGATCATCCGGCAGAAGTGCGGAATAACAAGCCCGACCCAGCCTATCAGTCCTGAGATAGAGACAGCAACAGCGGTAATCAGTGTTGCGCAGATGATAGTTACAAGCCGCAGGGCGCGGGTGTTTATCCCCATGCTTCGTGCCTCATCATCTCCGAGAGTTAAGACATTAAGCCGCCAGCGAAGCAGGATAAGCGGAATGATGCCTAAGCCGATTCCTATGAGCGCAAAGACAACATCCGACATCTCAAGCGAGGAAAGACCGCCCATAAGCCAGTAGGTAATCTCAGGAAGCTGGTTTGCAGTATCTGCAACAAGTTTGATGTATGAGGTACATGCGGTAAAAAGACCTCCGACTAAGATACCTCCTAAGACAAGGGACAAGGTGGCGTTTCCTTTTGCGAGTCTGCTTACGCTGTATGCAGCAAGAACTGCTATTATAGCGCCGCAGAAGGCAAAGACTGTTATCATCACCGGGGGCTGTCCGGTATAAATGGCTAATGCTGCGCCGAAACCTGCGCCGGCAGATGCTCCTAAGATATCAGGAGAGACCAGAGGATTCTGGAACATTCCCTGATATGCCGCGCCCGCTGTTGCAAGGGCTGCACCGACTAAAAATGCTGCGCAGATACGAGGGAGTCTGACGTTGAATATGGCACTCCAGTCAAAGTAGGTCATCTCATCGAAGGGAATTATTCCGGAGAAGAGAATACGGATAACCTCGTATGGCGAGAGTTCATACCGTCCTGCACCAAGCGAGATGAGAAAACACAGAGCCGCAAGAACAATGAGGATAATGAACCGGAGTTTATAATTCGGAGATTTCCTGTTTGATTTGATAAGGTGCGGGGTAGTCTGCGGCATATATTACGTGTTATTCTGGTTTGAGGTCATGAGATATTAATGAATGTGTCAATTTTGTTAAATGTTAAACAAATGTAATTAGCGAAAGAGCAGGTTAATAGCGGGTGCGCGAGGCAAATCATATTTCGTCATGTCCTGCTTAGTAATCATTTGAAATCCAAGCAGACTTCACACAAAACGTCGAAGAGCACATTTTTTAACATAGAATTCACGGCAATAATCAGAAAGGCAACACGCATGAGTATTTTTCAAAAAATGCTTTTATCGGTTATGAATAGTTTTGAAAAGAATGAATCCTTACTCAGAACTCACTCTTTTCTTTCTTCTTCATCACAACGCCTGATGGAATGCGTGAAGCAGGTTCATCGTTGTCAATCTCAACCGTGATACCAATCAGGTAAGCATTCATCCTGTCGATAGCCTCACGGTTCTGCGTATCAGCAGCTGCAGCACGGCTGTAAAGATTATATGCTTCGTCGCGTGCGCCGCGTAAATCATAGACTTTGCCAAGCTCGGTTAAGGCTCGGCTGTCTGTCGGGTGATTATCAACCCATGCAGAAAGAATGCCTAAAGCATCATCATACTTGCCTGCTCTTCTGGCATCGATACCTGCCTCGACAGCATCCCATTCATTGCTCTTCTTCCGCTTCGGCGCAGGGATAAACTGATTTGCCTCACGTTTTTTGCGCTCGACTCTTTCCGCCTGCTCTTTGGTTGCACGCCGCGGTGTGTATGAAGAGACTTCTGCAGGTGTTTTACCAGCTGACTCTGCGCGCATCCGTGAGTGCTCATGCTTTACTGCAGCATTCTGCTCTTTGCGCTTCGCAACCCATGCCGGTGGTTCTTTCTTCTTTGAAGAAAGCACCCTTGCAGTTTCAGCGCCTGCCTTTTCAACTGATGACAAGCGGCGTTCCTCGCGCCGTTTTTCCTTCGCCTCCTCTTCTTCTATGGCAGCAAGTTCTGCAACAATCTCCAGCGGCTCATCCATAATCTTAACCAGCCGGTCAATTTCTAATACACGGTTCATGCCGAGGAAATGCTCTGCCATAATCCGTCCGAGCGGAGCAAGCTCAATTCTGTTTCCGCTGATTTTAACAAGACCGTGTTTCTGCATCTCGGATATGGGGTCTTCGCCCGTTCCAACCATTGATTGTCCGATTCTTTCTGCGTCACGGAGATTTCCGCGGGCTGCAACCACGTTTGCCGCAAACTCTTCGGAAGCTTCTTCGATTTCATAAACAGGAGCAACCTCTTCCATCTTTCCTTTCAGAAGAGCAATAGCAACCTCTTCTTCCGTGAGTTTCGTCTCGCGTGAGTAAGATGCTCCCGGTTCTGCTAAGATAACTACACGCCCTACATCATGGAAATCAGGTCTTCCGGCCCGCCCCATCATCTGATGGAACTCCTGCACCGTAAGCCAGTTAATCCCCATAGCTAAAGCATCAAAGATAACCTGACTTGCCGGAAAATCCACACCGGCAGCAAGTGCTGCAGTTGTTACCACGCAGGCGAGTTTTCCCGCCTCGAAATCCTTTTCGACCTTGCGCCGCTCCTGAGAGGTAAGACCTGCATGATACGGCGCTGCAAGATTTCCAATAGACGCTGCAAGTGTGTGGCATCTTGTTCTGGAGTTGGTGAATACAATCGTCTGACCTTTGTATCCCTTGGATGATACTTTGTTGAACTCTTCAAAGACCAGTTTTTTAATGTACTTCGGCTTCGCATCCTTTTCGGTAAAAATCAGATGACGCTCTAATGCAACAGGACGCGCGGCGTACGACACAAGTGATGCGCCGAGCTTTTTTGCTAAGATATTCGGGGAACCAATCGTTGCCGAGAGATAAAGGAACTGCGCTTTCGGCGCGGCATACTTTAATCTGGCAATCAGA
>DALTWR010000113.1 GCA_029986975.1 Methanocorpusculum sp. | reverse complement strand
GCAAAAGGAGCCATCCTCATCGAAGGAACAAAGTGGTGTGGAAAAACAACAACCGCTGAACAGGCCTCGTCAAGCGTACTCTATCTTGCAAATGTAGAAACGCAAAAAAACAGCGTACTCATAGCTGAAACCAACCCGTCATCACTTCTCAAAGGAAAAACGCCCCGGCTTCTTGACGAATGGCAGACCGTACCTAAATTATGGGATGCTGTCAGATTTGAAGTCGATAAACGCGGAGACGTCGGACAATTTATTCTGACAGGTTCGGCTGTTCCGTATGATTCTGAAGATATCCTTCACACAGGAACCGGCAGATTCTCATGGATAAAAATGAGAACAATGAGTCTTTTTGAAAGCGGCGAATCAACCGGAGAAGTCCGTTTATCTGCATTATTTTCCGCGCCGGAAATAATTGAAGGAAACAATCAGCTTTCAATTGAAGACCTTGCATATCTAATCTGCCGCGGCGGCTGGCCGGGTGCGCGTAATTTGAAACGAACCGCATCTCTCGAACAGGCGTTTGATTATTATGACGCAGTCGTTCACTCTGACATTAACAGAGCAGATAATATATCAAAAAAACCGGAACGGGTGAAACGCTTAATGCGGTCGTTTGCGCGAAATCAGGGAACCCAGACAACAATATCATTATTCAGAGAAGATATTGCAGTAAATGACAATGATTCTCTCAATGTTGATACCATATCATCGTACATAACTGCACTGAAACTCATTTTTGTCATAGAAGACATGCCGGCATGGAATCCCAACCTCCGTTCAAAAACAGCAATCAGAACAGCAGATACCCGATACTTCGTTGACCCTTCTATTGCATCTGCTGCCCTTGGACTTGGACCGGGAGATTTGGTATCTGACCTTAAAACATTTGGTTTTCTCTTTGAAACCTTGTGCGTCAGGGATTTACGTGTCTATGCTGATGCTCTTTCCGGAGAGGTTTATCATTATCGCGACAAATCAGGATTAGAATGTGACGCGGTAATCCACTTAAGAAACGGCTCATATGGTCTTGTCGAGATAAAACTCGGGGGGGAAACATTAATCGAAGAAGCAGCAAAATCACTAACCTCCCTTAAAAATAAAATCGATACGGATAAAATGAAAGAACCATCTTTTCTGATGGTTTTAGTTGGTGTCGGTTCGTTTGCGTATCGAAGACGCGACGGCATTTATGTTGTTCCTGTCGGGTGTCTTGCACCATAGACTCATAAATCCCGCCTCACATTCCCTCTTCCTTTAAACCCCTGAAAAACCAATATATACGCTAACTGTGCCCCACGAATACAGACCCCCAAGTAAACACTCTGCAAAACGCCATGGAAACAAAGGCGGAGAAAAAACGTTCCGCCGTCGTTTGGACAAAGACAGAGCGCCGCGAAAA
This sequence comes from Methanocorpusculum sp., assembly GCA_029986975.1. Taxonomy (GTDB): domain Archaea; phylum Halobacteriota; class Methanomicrobia; order Methanomicrobiales; family Methanocorpusculaceae; genus Methanocorpusculum. The sequence goes on along the minus strand of DALTWR010000113.1, from coordinate 2,694 downwards.
GCAAAACCAAAGTCACTCGGATTAGAACTGACCAGAAAAGACAGCATCCATGCAAAACTGCAGAAACAGCTCTACTGGTGTCCGAAATGCAACATCCCGCTGACGGCAAAAACCTGCGCATGTGACACCCAATCAATAAAAATCGAACTGCAGCAGCCGTTTGATGTCCGCCCCGCGCTCAAAGCAGACTATGACCTTATCCTAAAAACCCTGAAAAACCGGTTCGGCGACCGCGTAACCCTTCCAAAGATTCTTGTCTTAAATAAAGCCGGCGGACTTGACAGAAACGACCTGATAATTGCAAACGGCATCCGCTTTGCATGGTTCTCATTCAACCCTGCCCTTCGCAGATTTGCAATCGACATCGAGGCAGAAGCACTGCCCTTCCTCGCGGAAAAAGCAGACAAAGGAATCATCCGCTTAGAAGATGCCGCTGTTGAAATTCCGGACGGCAGACTCGGCGGAAAAAAGATTTCCATAAAACCGCAAACAATCGAAGACGGTGTTGTCATCATCAGATACAAATCAAAGTGGGGAACAGGAATTCTGAAAGGCACATCTCTGAAAATAAAAGAACTGGGAACCCTTGAACCCGCAAAACAGCTGCCCAATCCCGACTGGAGTGAGGCTGCTTCTAAAAATGCGTTCCACATCAAAAACATGGAACGAACCGCTGTTCGTGAAATCCGGCAGAACATATCACTTCGTCCGCAGATAAACTGTTCGTTTTCCGGAGGAAAAGACAGCACAGCGGTCTGGAATATCGCACAGAAAGCCGGTGTTGCCAAGGCGTTTTTTATCGACACAGGGCTTGAGTTTCCGGAAACGATTGAGTTTGTGAAAAAGCAGAACGTGGAGTTCATCGAAAAGGCAGGAAACTTCTGGCAGGCGGTTGAAAAAGCAGGTCCACCCGCAAAAGACCATCGCTGGTGCTGTAAACTGCTCAAGCTGAATCCGGTAAAGATTCACTTAAATGAAATTGGTTCGTGCCTTACGGTTCAGGGAAACCGCTGGTATGAGTCATGGAACCGTGCGGAACTCGAAGCGGTCAATCAGAATCCGAACAATCCGCTGCAGTTAAATATCTCGCCGATACGTTCATGGCGGGCGCTTGATGTCTTCTATTACCTCTGGCTCAAAGAGATTCCCTATAACCCGCTCTATGAGATGGGCTATGAAAGAATCGGCTGCTATTTATGCCCTGCAATGCTTGAATCCGAACTTGAAACCATGCATCAGACACATCCGAAGATGGCAGAACGCTGGGATGAGTTTTTGAACCGCTGGTCTCAGGCAAAAGGTCTTCCGCCGGAATTTATTCAGTGGGGACTTTGGAGATGGAAAGAACTGCCGCCGAAGATGAAAGAGTTGATTCGTGATAGCGGCATTGATGTAACTGAGACTCCTGTTAAGCGCAGTACGCCGGCGTCAGTTGCCGCTCTTATGCCGGAACACCAACGTGGAGATATTGTAGATGACAGCCCCTCAGAACCTCCAGCCGCTGAGCCGGCGGTTCCGGCGCTCGACATCGAAAAGATTCGCTCTGATTTTCCGATGATAGGTGAATACATCTATCTCGATAGCGGGGCAACGTCCTTTTCACCGCGTCAGGTCTTAGATGCCGCATACGCATTTGATACAACCTGCCGCTCGAATGTCGGGCGCGGTGTTCACCGTCTATCCAGAATTGCGACGCAGAAATACTGGCACGCTCACCAGAAGGCTGCAGAGTTTATCAACGGGGCTGACGGAACGCTGGTCTTTACCAAAAACTCAACGGAAGCACTCAATATCGTTGCCCGCGGCTTTGCATTCTCGAAAGGAGATGTGGTCGTAAACACCATTCTTGAACACCACTCAAATATTCTTCCCTGGCGTTCGCTTAGCCGAAACGGTGTTATCTTAAAGACCGTCGGCATCAAAGATGACCTCTCGCTCGATTTAGATGAACTCAGACGTTTCCTCGACGAAGGAAACGTGAAGCTGGTTTCCGTCTGTCACGTATCAAATGTCACAGGAACCGTCAATCCGATTCAGCAGATTGCAGAACTCTGTCATGCCCACGGCGCAAAACTCTGTGTGGACGCAGCCCAGTCAGTTCCGAAGATGAAAGTTGATGTGCAGACGTTAGGCTGTGATTATATGGCGTTTTCCGGTCATAAAATGCTCGCACCATCAGGCACCGGTGCTCTCTGGATGAAAGAAGCAGACTTAGAGCCGCTTATCTTGGGAGGGGGAATGGTGGAAAGTGTTTCTGATACATCATACACTGCAAAGTCCGGCTATGCAAAGTACGAGGCAGGAACGCCGAACATCTCAGGAGGTATCGGTTTTGGTGCAGCAGCAGACTATCTGACAGAAATCGGCATGGATGCAGTCGAAGCACGCGAGCGCGAACTTACCAATCAGCTGATTTGCGCCCTCGAAAAAATAAAAGGCGTACATCTTTTCTGTGCAAAAGATGCGGCAAACCGTGTTGGTGCCGTATCTTTCACGCTCGAGGGCATCGAACCGCATGAGGCAGCCGCTGTCCTTGATGAAGAGTACGGTATCGCCGTGCGCTCAGGAATGCACTGTGCAGAGCCTCTGATGCGGGCTTTAGGCGCGGAATCAGGCACGATTCGTGCAACACCGGCGTTTTATAACACCGAATCCGAAATAAACCTCTTAGCTGCTGCCGTCCGCGAGATGATG
>DALTWR010000112.1 GCA_029986975.1 Methanocorpusculum sp. | reverse complement strand
ACCCACTGAAAAGCAAAAAATCCATACTCAGAAAAAGAGTGGCTGAATAGTTACAGAGCGGATGAAAAAAAGTTGTAAGATACTGTATTATATTACAGAATCTTACATTGCCGAATAGACAACTTCACCGTCGACAATAGTTGCTACCGTTGGAAGCACTGCAGATAAACCGATAACATCCATGTCGTCATGTAAGAAGTCTGCAGCAAATACTGCCATGTTTGCAAGCTTTCCTGCCTCAAGAGAACCCATGCGGTCTTCTTCATGCCACATGTATGCGACATTGGTCGTCATAGATGCAAGAGTGTCTTCTCTGGACATGGCTTCTTCCGGACCTCTGATGCCTTCATCACCATTAATCAGAGTTGTTCTGGTAACACCCGCAGACATTGCAAGCGGAATACTTACCAGAGGGGAAACCGGATAGTCAGTGTGAGCGGCAACAACAGCGCCTGCGTTGATGAAAGACTGTGCAGGATATCCTTTTTCTGCGTACTCTTTTCCGACAAACTTTTCTTCAACCGGATACGAGAACTCATTCTTCGGACACCACTGATAGCCGGAGACCGCAATAATTCCTAACTCTCCAAAGCGTTTCATGTCTTCAGGGGTGATGTACTGCAGGTGAGCTGCTGCGTTTCTCTGGTCATAGTTTCCGGTTTCTGCGACAGCCTTTTCAACAGCGTCAGCAAAGGTTCTTGATGCAGCATCTCCTACTGAGTGGGAGTGGACGAGCATGCCGTACTTATCTGCTGCTATCATCAGACGTGCAAGCTTATCTGAATCAGAGAAGCGTTTGACGCCATAGTATCCCGGCTGGTCTTTGTACTCATCAAGCATCCAGCCCGTGTGTGCCTCAATAACACCGTCCATAAAGACTTTGACACCGATGATTTTGAAGTATTCGGAGTTGAGTTTTTCTGCCTTTTCGGCAATCTTTGCCATGTCCTCTTCAGGGGTGTCGGTGTTGTCGTTTATCATAGAAAGACCGTAGATACGAAGCTTCAGTTTTCCTTCCTTTACAAGCTCTTCATATGCCTGAAGCTGTGCTTCTCCGAGAAGTTCAATGCCTGCGTCGCATACTGCAGTAAATCCGTCAGCAAGGGCTGCCTCCTGCCACTTTAAGGTGAAGTCTTTTAACTCTTCAATGGTGAATGGAAGGTCAGTGAATAATTCAATCGCCGGTTTTTCCGAGAGGTATCCGGTCGGTTTGCCGTCTTTATCAACGCGAAGCTGGGCAGGACCGTATGCTTCTATCTGTTCCGGTGTCGGATTAAGGACTTTAAGACAATAGCTGTTTACCCAGACAGAGTGTCCGTCCTGTGTCTGCAGCAGGACAGGTACATCAGAGGCTGCTGCATCAAGCATGGATGCAGTCGGTTCTTCTCCGCCGGAGAATGTCCAGCCGGAGCCTACGTAGAACTTCTTTCCCGGATTTTCTTTGATGTATGCTGCGATTTCATCGACAGTATCTTTCAGTGACACGCCCGGAGTGAGTTTTGCCATGCCGTACTCACGCATTCCTGCAAGGTTAATGTGCATGTGGGATTCTAAAAATCCGGGGTAGATGGAGTTTTCACCAAAGTCGATTACTTTTGTGTCTGCATTACAATAGCCTTCGGCATCTGCTGCAGAGCCGACGAACAGGATGAGTCCGTCTTTTACGGCTACTGCTTCAGCGGTCGGGTTTTTGTCATCCATGGTGATGACGTTTCCAAGGTATAAGGCATCTGCAGGTCCTGAGAGTCCGGCATCTCCGACGCATCCTGCGGCTGCGATGACCGCAAGTAAGACGACGCCTGAGATGAGGAGTCCTGCAATGCTTTTTCTAAGTGTCATACAACTTAGTATTTGACGAGGGATATTATCAATATGTTGGTTGTTGAAGTGTGATTTGTGAATATAAGAGCAGATATCCGGCAGTCGGGAGACAGCTAATCTGACTAATCCGCAGAAAACAAATCCGGGATTAACCTGCCTTCATTATTTCTTTTGGATCTTCGGAGTTTGTTTTTGTATCTCTGCGGCGTTTTCGGCAGTTATGACAGGAACGCCGGTTTCGCTTTCAAGTTTTTTGCGGGCGTCTCCGGCGATTTTTCCTCCGCGTTTTGCGATTTGTTTGTTCTGTTCAAACGTTTCCGGCTGTTCTTTCTGACTTATCTGTGTTGTTGAGGCTTCTGCTAACATATTTAAGACGAGTTCTAAGTCCGTCATATTGTCGCGGAGGTTTTCTTTTTTGAGGTTTTTGAGTGTCTTGTACTGTTTGGTGGTCATGCCTGACCATGCTTTGCTTATTTCGTCGGTGAGGATTGCATATTCTATTCCTTTTTCTACGCCGCGTTTTTCCCATTCGTCTGTTAAGGTGTTTCTGATGCGGATTGATAAGAGTCTCTGGTGTATCCAGTCTTCGCTGTATCCTTTTTTGAGATAGGTTTCCAAAGCTCTGTCGATGGCGAGTTCGGGGTCGATGGTTTCTTCGATGCGTTCTTTTCCGACACTGGCTAACCAGAGTTTGAAGGGTTCTGCTTTTTTTGAAGGGATGCTCTGAATTATGCGTAAGAGCTGTTCGGTGTTTGCGACGTCGGATAGATAATATTTTCCATCTGCTGCCTGCATTTTCAGTTGACTACAAATTGTAGTCACCTCACTTCCTTCTTTGCGAAGTCTTGTTTTAAGTACGCTCCAGTATTTTCTTGGGTTTTCGCTTTCGGTCAGTGCTCCAACGACGTCAACGATAGAGAAGTACCACTCTTCTTCACTTTCGTTCCAGACAGTTCGTATCTGTTTGTCGTCGAAGAGTTTCGGGGTGAGGTTTTGTCTATGATTTTCTGAAGATGCGTTCCCTGCCATGCAATTATAATAGGTGTGCTTCGGTAATTAAGATTTGGAGTAAGAGAGATGAGATACAGCGGCGAGAAAAAGAGGACAGCTCAATATACGCAGATATCAGCTCTTCAACGTTTCATGTGAAACCTTTTGACTTCATTTGAGTGTCAGGACGCAGCAGGATTTCAGATGCGGGATGAATTGTTTCTAAAAGAGATTGAACTAATGATTTGAAAAAGAAAGAGGAGGTTATGCTGCTCCTGCCTTCTTCATTGCACTCTTTATCATAATTGCCTGGATGATTGAGATGATACCAAAGACAATCATAAAGATTGCTGCTGCGTAAACGATGATGCTTGCTGTAATCCACGGTGTGAGGTTAAATGCTGCGACAAAGATGAGGATACCAAGGATGATTCCAAGAATACCTGCAACAATAGTCAGTGCACGGTTTGCAGTTCCGGCATTCATGCATCCGGAGACAACGTTGAAGAGACCGCCAATCAATGCAGATGCTGCAAGGAAGTAAACGAGGAATGCTTCAAATGCTGCAGTGTTGAACAGTGCGACAATACCGAGGATGATAACTAAGATACCAAGTACTACGGATGCAACTCCTGCTCCGCCAAGACTTGTACCGCCGCAAAGCATAGCAATACCGAGGAAGATGAGCATAATTGCACAGATAGTGACCGGAATTGCAGCCGCTGTAAGTGCACCTACCCAGGATGAGTTTACAAGGATGCAGATTAAGATACCGAGGATGATGAGTAAAACACCGCGGCCGATAAGTGCACCAAACTCAAAGTTCGGAGTTATTTTTTCTTCAGACATATACCGTATTATTTGTGTTGTTCTAAGATATTAATATTGCATACCTTATCATTCAGAGAGAACGATGCTGCCGGTTTTTATCGGACGGAATTACGAAACGCTGATGAGCAAAAAAAGGTTAGAGGATTATCTTCTTCTAAGCGCCATTGCCGCGAGCCCCGCACCTAATCCGGCTAAGATGCCTGCGGCAGGTACAGGTGTGGATGTCTGCTGCTGCGGCTGGTTTATTGGGGAGGCGACGGGCTGCGGCTGAGTTGCTTCCGTTTCCACAGGCTCCGTTGCTGCAGGTGTCGGCTCTGTAGTTGCCTGAAGCCAGACGGATGCACTGTAGTCACGGCTGCTGCTGCTCTGGTTGTTTTTATTCCGGCATTTACGGCTGCAATGGTTCTGCTTCTTACCGGAATGCCTGTTTACTGAATTGAACGAAGGTGAGCATTCACCTGTTTTTTTTGAGTCGTAACTATTCACC
>DALTWR010000111.1 GCA_029986975.1 Methanocorpusculum sp. | reverse complement strand
ACAAATGTTCTCCGGTCTGATAAGCAGGAGTAATTACTCAATTTAAAAGAGAGGCCTACAATCTGAAAACAGATGCGCTGATCCAGTAAATTTAGTTTTCCGTTTCTGAAAATAGTGTTTAATCAAACACAAGATATAAAAGGTTTCTGGTTCAAATAAATTACTGTATGTCACTTGAAAAATTCTTTCATCTGAAAGAAAACAATACCAAAGTCTCCACTGAGATTCTTGCTGGTGTTACTACATTCTTCGCAATGGCGTATATCTTAGCAGTGAACCCGAATGTATTAGGGGCTTCAGGTATGCCGACCGGTGCGGTCTATCTTGCAACAGTTATCGCAACTGTTATCGGATGTCTTCTTCTCGGTCTTTTTGCAAACGTTCCGCTTGCACAGTCTGCCGGATTAGGATTAAATGCATTCTTTACCTACACCGTAGTCTTCACTCTTGGATTTACGTGGCAGGAAGCATTATCTATGGTCTTCATCTGTGGTATCTTAAACATGATTATCACCATGACCAAGATCAGAACCTACCTGATTGCCTCTGTTCCGAAGGTATTAAAGACAGCAATCGGCTGTGGTATTGGTCTGTTTATTGCCTACATCGGTTTAAGAAATGTCAACTTTATTGACATCTCCGGTGCAGTTCCGTCCATTAACTGGGCAGGTCTTGCAACAGACCCTGTAATCTGGCTCTTCTTAATCGGTTGTCTGATTACCATTATCCTTGCAGTTCTGAAAATCAAAGGTGCTCTTCTTATCAGCATTATTGCAACAACTCTGATTGGATTAATTCCGGTCTTTGGTGCCACTTCTCTTGCAGCATCTGTCAGCATCACTGATGCATTTGCCCAGCTTCCCGAGACGTTTTGTGCAATCTTTACTAATGCAGGTCTTCCGTCCCTCTTTGCAGATCCGGTTAGAATCCCGCTCGTTATCATTACGATTATCTCCTTCAGTTTAATCGATATGTTTGATACTATCGGTACCATTATTGGAGCAGGTCGTGAGATGAACCTCTTCAGCGACGCTGAAATCGAGGAGATGAAGACTGGTAAGAGATTCCATACCAGAACTGAGCGTGCATTAGTTGCAGATGCAACTGCAACAACCGTTGGTTCAATCTTTGGTACTTCCAACGTTACTACCTTCGTTGAGTCCAGATCAGGAGTTGAGGCAGGAGGACGTACCGGTCTTACTGCTGTTGTCACTGCAATCTGTTTCGCAATTTGTATCGTTTTAGTTCCGTTCGCAACAGTTGTTCCGTCCGCAGCAACTGCACCGGTCTTAATTCTTGTCGGTATTCTGATGCTTAAGCCGTTTGCAGAGATGGAATGGAAGAAGCTCGAAGTTGCAATCCCGTGTTTCTTCACTTCAATCTTCATGGCTTTATGTTACAGCATTACTGATGGTATTGCAGTTGGTTTCTTCACCTACTGTATCATCAAGATCTGCAAACGCGAAGCTAAGGAAGTCCATCCGTTAGTATGGGTTATTGCTCTTCTCTTCTTCATCTACATGGTTGTAAGAGCATTAATTGTCGGTGGAGTTATCTAAGACTTCTCAAAGAGGAGAAATCCTCTTTTACATTTTTACACACTCTTTGCAGCGCTGTTTTGTTTTTGAAAAAATCTAATCCTGATACTTCGGGTTAGCAAAAATCAAAATAAAAAATATGTTCCCTCTTCTCATTTGAGAAGAGAGGGCTATAAAAATTTTTACGGGCTCACTCTGTGGCGGTCTCTCGGGAAGAGTACGCCTTCTCTGATGTTCTGGAGATCAAGCATAGTCATAATCAGACGCTCTGCACCAAGACCCCAGCCCGCATGCGGCGGCATACCGTACTTGAACGGGTTTAAGTAGAAGTCGAAGGAGTCCGGGTTTAATCCCTTGTCTTTAATCTGCTGGACAAGAAGATCGTAGATATGGCAGCGCTGTGCTCCTGAGGATAACTCCATTCTCGGGTGCATCATATCGAAAGCTCTGCAGACTTCAGGTCTGTCTAAGAACGGCATAGTGTAGAACGGTCTGGTAGAAGACGGCCACTCGGTAATGAAGTACATCGTACCCATCTTTTCGCCGATGATTCTTTCAGCTGCTGAGGATAAATCATCTCCGAAGGAAAGCGGTTCGCCGCCGGCGGTTGAAATCTCGATTGCCTCTTTGTAGGTGATTCTCGGGAACGGAACGGTGGGGACTTTGAAGTCTGTGATACCGAGCGTTTCAAGTGCTGCTGCACAGTGGTCTTTTACATACTGGTATGCGTATGCAACGACGTTTTCTAAAACGCTCATTGCATCTTCCTGATCTGCAAAGGACATCTCGATATCAATCGAGGTTGCTTCGTTTAAGTGTCTTACCGTATTGTGTTCTTCTGCTCTGAAGATTGGACCAATCTCGAAAACGCGGTCGAATCCTGCGCTCATAAGCATCTGCTTGAAAAGCTGCGGGGACTGGTTTAAGAATGCCTCTTTGTCGAAGTAGGCTAACGGGAATAATTCAGTTCCTCCTTCAGTTGCTGCTGCAACAATTTTCGGAGTCTGTGCCTGAATGAATCCATGTTCCCAGAGGTAGTCGCTTATGGCGTGAAGGGTTGCGCTTCTAATCTGGAAGATGGCGTTTACTGCAGGTTTTCTTAAGTCGAGGTATCTGTTGTCGAGTCTGGTATCAAGTTCTGCCGGAACTTTTTCGGAGACATCAAGCGGCAGGGGTGCTGCTGCTTTGGAGATGACTTTGAGAGTTTCCGGTACAAGTTCCCGTCCTCCGGGTGCTTTTTCGGTTGCTTTGACTTCTCCGGTTACTTCGATTACGGATTCACGGCTTACTTCTTTTACTGCTTCAAGAACTTCAGGGGTGACTTTCTTTTTCGGAATGGTTACCTGCAGGATTCCTGTTCTGTCTCTGACTAAGAGGAAGGTAAGTCCGCCTAATGCACGTTCTTCATGAACCCATCCTGCGATGTGAGCATGTCCGCAGTCAGGGGTTACATCTTTTATTGGTATTCTCATGTGAATTCCCGTATATATTTGTTTTAGGAATAGATTAGGGTTTGGTGTTGAGCGGGGTTTTGATGAGTAATGTTTGTTCCGGCTGGCGGACATTGCTGTCTGATTACCTGTGGACGCATTATTTTACTCTCTTTTATCACAACCTGATTTTCGACAGGTTAATTATTCAGGTTGTAAAAAATTACTCATCCTCATACAACCCGGCAACATCTCCAATCACTGAAATTGCCGGAGGACTGAAACGCTGCAGCCCTTCTGCAGCATCATCCACAGTAAGCACGGACACCTTCTGATCATCTGCAAACCCGTGCTCGATAACCGCTAATGTACGCTTTGCATCCATTCCCCCTTCTATTAACGCACGGCAGATTTCAGAAAGCCGTTCAGTTCCCATGTAGATAACAAGCGTTCCGGGACACTGAGCATACCATCCCCAGTCAATTTCCCCCTCCCCTCCTTCGTGCCCTGTGACAAGCGTTACCGAGCGGGAAAGACCACGGTGTGTTACCGGAATCCCGACAGACTCAGGAACAGCAATCCCGCTTGTAATCCCCGGCACAAATGAAACTTCGATGCCAAGCCCCCGAAGGTATTCCATCTCCTCACCGCCGCGTCCGAACACAAACGGATCTCCGCCTTTCAGCCGCACAACCCGTTTTCCGGAACGTGCCGCCTCGCCTAAAAGCCGGTTAATCTCATGCTGCGGCACCGGATGATTTCCGCCGCATTTCCCGACATCAATGAGTTCTGCAGACTTCGGAAGTGATGCAATAATATCCTTATTGATAAGCCGGTCATAATAAATCACCTCTGCAGATGCGATTTTCTCCTGTGCAGCAAACGTAAGAAGTGATAAGCCGCCCGGACCTGCCCCGACTAAACATACTGAACCTTTTTTTTGTTCCGCTTGTGCGAGAGTTCTTTCTGTCATACTCACTCCCCCTCGATTTTCTTTCGTGCTTCCATGAGCAGCTCTTCCGACTTTTCAAAAAGAAGTCGTCCTGCAGCATGAGCATCCTCTAATGAGAAGACCTCGGCTACAACACGCTCCGCTTTTGTTCCGTCGAGCGACAACACTTCTGCGATAAGACGGTGTCCTTCGCAGTAAGCGCCGGACGGCGTAAAACATCCCGCACAAAGTTCTTCCATCA
>DALTWR010000110.1 GCA_029986975.1 Methanocorpusculum sp. | reverse complement strand
CTCCTATTTTGTATGGGTCTATACGGAGGTTGCTCGTCCATTCTCCTGCGTATCCTGCGCCTCGAACCTGCACTGCAAAAAGCGTCCAATCTGTGTTATTTACTGAAATCGTTTTATTTGCGATTCCATAGGCCACCTTGTCATCTGTGCTGTTTAGCGATTTATCATAATTGTAGAATCTCATCTCAGAAAAGTTAAGCTTTTCATATGCAGATTTCAGATAGCGGTACCGGTATTCTTCCGCGGTTTTTCCGGTTTCTGCGTAGTGCTCTGTTACCGATGAAGAGGCTGCAGCAGCCAATGCAAGCGATGCCTGTGCAAGTCCGAGATTATACTCAGAAGCATTAGAGGAAAAATACAAGCTCTCATTGTAATTTATGGTAATTGTTCGTTCCCCGCTTCCTCCGACAAACGTTATGGGTATCTCCTGAGTGGCTGCTGCGCAGACGCCTGCCAGCAGAGATACAGAAAGCAGAACAAAAAGAAATGCGCACAGCAGCCCTTTTGCCGTCTTTCCCATGCTGTTCATACCTGTGTATATAGTCATGTTAAACTAAATTGTAACTATACGCAGTATTCCTTGATAACAATATCGGAAAAAGAGAAATCTATCCTTCCCGAATTCAGTTACTTCGAGAGGAGATGATTCGCTGTTCTGATTAAAAGACACTCTCCTGTTGAGAGTTCATAGATAGTATCTGCCTTCTTATCGTATTTTGCATCAGCACGCCAGAATTTACAGTCGTTTCCAACACAGCGTTCTTTCATAATCGGACAAAAGTTTCCCATGCTAACACATAGGATACCCTGTCATAAATAGCCATCGGAATTTAAACGAAACTAATTCCGGGAAAAATGGTATTTGGGGGTGTTTGAACAGGAGTTATTCCTGTGCCGGTGCTGCTGCCGGTGCGAAGATTTCCTCTAAGGATTTTGCGCCGTATGCAGTGACCTTTGCGTTAACCTGAACAAAGTCCGGTGCGATTTCGCAACCGCGCTGGGTCTTTCTTCTTCTCTCTCCCTCTTTCTTCGGGTGGAATCCGACACCTTTGGTGATAAGGAGACCGCGCTTGCCGCTTCCGGGGAGATCTGCTCTTGCCGGAGTTCCGGTCTTGTCAGAACCGCCGGTAATCGTAATCTTGTAGCCTGCAAGACCAAAGACGGCTGCATCAACTTCAGTTCCAATAGCTTTTCCAATCAGTGCAGATGCTGCTGCATCTTTTGCTTCAATGTTGTATGCCTTTCCGGTTTTCGGGTCGGAAAGGACGAGTTTTAATTCTGCCATGATATTTATAACTCCTCGATATCTATCTTGATTCAGAAGTAACTATATTATTTAGTTTCTTCCTATTAATACTACTTGCCCCAGAAGGGTTGAGTTTTGCGATGAATCGCTGTGTACTCATCGAGCGCTTCAACCGTTCCCGCGTTCAAAGATTTCAGCATTTCCGTCTCAAGAATCTTTACATGACGCTCAGGAACTGCCACATAAAGCACGTCTTCGACGTTAATCTGACGTCCTACAGTCACTCCTTCGATGGAAACAGCGACTTCCATACCTTCTTTTGCTTCGTTGATGTTTTCCTTGTTTAATTTAATCTGCTTAATTTCACCAACAACCCTGCCCTCGCGGGTTGCTATGTCAACTTTCGGACGAAGCGTTCCGCCTAAAACGCGCACACCAACCACAGCCGGTCCGCTCATCCTGAAGACGCATCCAGGAAGGATAGTAAACTTAGCAGGAAGGGTTACTGCATCGTACTGTTTTGCCTCACGCATTTTAATTAAGTTCTCGCGCCACTCGATGTAATCGTCAATTAACTTGTAGATGACGCGGTTCTCAAAGACCTTTACATCAGACTCGTGCGACTCAATCATCTCTGCTGCATCAGGCAGAAGCGGGACATTGAAGAGAAGAACCGAGCGGAACTCTTCATCTTTCATGATGCCGATTTCAATTAAGTCGCGGCGGGATAAGGGACCAACTTCAGCGCGCATAATTGGGATCTTCTTTTCCTCAAGCTCTTTGGAGAGAGCTTCGAGGGCGCCAATCGTGTCAGCCCGGACGGTAACTCCGTTTTCCGAGAGCTTGACATTAATCTCCTGCATCTCACTGTTGATTTTGTCAAGGACTTCATCGCGGTTTCCGCGAATGACACGAATGGGAGATCCCGCTAAGACGCCTTCAAGATTCGGCGCGGAGATTTTCACACCGGCTGCAGCGGTAACTGATTTGACGCGCTGGAATCTGTCTTCGACTAAGATTTCTTTCATCGGACGCGGCTGAAGAAGGGCGCGTACTTTTGTAGAGATGGCGCCGTTTTCTGCGGATATGCCGATTTCATCGCCGACTGAGATGATGCCGTCGTAGATAATGACATCAAGTGTTGTGCCAAGTCCTTTCTCTTCTTTTACTTCGAGAACGGTTCCAACCCCCGGACCTTCGACGGTGGTCTTCAGGTTTTCGGTGAGGAACTTCTGCGCAAGACCAATCATAATCATCAAAAGATCGCCAATACCTTCACCGGTCATGCTGCTGACAGGAACGATTACGAGGTTTCTCTGGAAGTCAGAGACGCGGTCGAAGCGTTCTGAGTTAAAGCCGAGTTCTGATAATTTTCCGACAAGCTCATAGATTTTTGTTTCAACGGTATTTTTGACGGCATCGCTCTGGCTTGCGTATGATTTGGTAAAGGATGCGTTCTGCTGCGGTCTCCATCCGGGGATTTTATCGAGCTTGGTTGCAGCAATTACAAACGGCGTCTTGCAGTTTCGTAAAATCTGCAGTGCCTCGATGGTCTGCTGTTTGAATCCTTCGGTTACATCAACAACAAGGATGGCGATGTCAGCAAGTGCCCCGCCGCGTGCGCGCAGGGTTGTGAAGGCGTGGTGTCCCGGTGTGTCGATGAATAAAAGTCCGGGGACTGTTGTATTGATTTTTCCTAAGTTGCTGTTGAGTTTTACAATGGAGTCCAGAGGGATTAAGGTTGCTCCTATGTGCTGCGTGATTGCTCCTGCCTCTCCTGCTACAACTTTTGAACCGCGTATTCTGTCTAAGAGTGAGGTCTTTCCGTGGTCAACGTGACCTAAGACGCAAACGATTGGTGTCCGCAGATGTTCTGCCATGATATTTCTCCTTTTGTTTATATTGGTTTATATATGGGCTATACTCAGCAATAAAATGGACGGGATGCAGTTTAGGAAGAGCGTATGCAGCCTCCTAAACCTCCTAAACCTTTTTTCTCTTTCTTTTTGTGTATGAGTATTTTTTAAATGTGATATATAGTAAGAGAATATGAAAAAAGGTTTAGGAGGTTTAGTACCTTGAAGTTTTTTTCGGCGAGGCTCGCATAAAGAAGAGATATGTTAATGTCTAAAAACGGCGTATAGTATAAGGCATTACGATACTGTTCGTAAAAGCGTCAGGCTAAGGTAGGGTAGCTGGACATCCTTTAGGACTGTGGATCCTTAGACCCGGGTTCGATCCCCGGCCTTGGCCCTTTTGTTTTTTGAAGTATCAGGTAAAAGAGCGGATGCTTTGGAAATCTTACCAGAAAATATACTAAAAATAATTTGTTAGAAGTAGTCGCCTCTAATTCTTTTTCACTCCAAACGGATTAAGCACCCCGCATACCTCCTCAATCGAATAACACACCTCAGCCTCTGTCTCAAGCATCAGATTCACCGCTTCATTCGCAGAAAACCGCCTGAAATCAGTCCGCAAAGCAACAACCCGCTTTCCAAGCGCAGACGCATACCCCATCTCCCATGCTGTACCCGAATCAGCATCAGCCCCGTCAATAACTCCCACAACAATATCCGCATTTTTAAGCGCCTCAAGATTTTTCTGATAAATCATCAGCTCACGATTCTCCTCGCGGGACTCTGCATCATCATCTAACTCCTGCGGCAGATGAACCGCGTAGAACAACTTTTTCAGCGCTGATGCAGCCTCTTTATTAAACGCCCGCTCGCCCGCAGAAAAAAGAGGAGCGGCAAAGTATATCGCATATTTTGCAAAATCATACACGTTTACCACAGGGACATCTGAAAACCGTTTAAGAAACATCCCTGCACCGTCTGATTTTTCCCCTGTATAATACGTCTTTGTAACACCGCACGTGGGTGATGAGTTCACTCCGATAATACACAGCGGCTTTTCATCTTTCATC
>DALTWR010000109.1 GCA_029986975.1 Methanocorpusculum sp. | reverse complement strand
AACGCCAGAAAATGCTAATTGGCGAACGGAATTATTCGCGTTTATTCGCGGTTCTTTTATCTAAGCAATTTTCACCGAACAAACCAACTAACTGAATTTCAGAATAAAGCGTTGAACAGCTACAAAAAATAGATGAAAGAAATCTCACCGTTTCCAGAACGGTTTTTCCGCCTGTTCCTGCAGATACTTTTCAAGAGATGCTATCTGATCCCAAAGCGTATGCACTTCATTTTTCAGAGATGCAATATCTCCGGTAATTGAGGACACTGCATCCAGAATCTTTTTAAGATTATCTTCACCCGTCTCGCGAAGCGCACAGGAACGCTGGTCAATGGCTGCGAGTTTCTGCTCAAGCGAGCGGATTGAAAGCAGAAGTTCCTCTTCGGTTTCGCTCTTCGGTGCATCTGTTGGAATCTGCGGGTGTGCTTTCGGCTTCGGCTCTGCCGGCTTATTCTCAATTCCGAAGCGTTTCATCTCTTCAGCGGCACGTTCTTCAAGAGACTTTCCGCCGCGAATTGCCGGAATGATAACCTCTCTGCAGCAGCCCTGATTCTGCAGGTCAGCTATTTTTCTGAAACGGTCAACTGTTGAGTCCTCATATACGGTAATTCTCCCGATTTTTTTGCCGGGGAGAATCTCTTCAAAGTCTTTTGCAATCTGTTTGCAGACATCAACGGGCACACCGATTATTTCTGAAATCTCTGCTATTTTTTTCGGGGTATCTGACATGCGTATCTATTTGTTCTATGAGATGATAAAAGATAGGAGTGAGGGGTTTTCTTCCTTATTCAATTACCGTTGCATCTAATGAATCGTCTTCAATGATACGGTTATGAGCTGTTGTGATTTCTTCATCAATCATATCCTGCAAAGAAACGCCTGCCTCCCAGTCTTCATCAAGTCCGAAACAAAACCAGCATGCTGCCTCTTTGTCAGCTTCTTTTTGCAGGGGATGTTTCACACGCTGTTCTTCTATGTATGCGGAGATATCTGCATACTGTGCAGGTTCGGGTATGAGTTCAATTTCAGAATCCGCATTGCCATAGATGGTTATCTTCTCCCCGTCTCCTTCAACAGAGGTGATTTTACGCCACAGAATTGCACATCTGCCGTGCGGTGCTGAGAGGAACTTGTCTTTGAGATGCTGCTGGCGGATGCCTGTTCCAACATACCACATTGCTTTTGCAAGGCTGGCTTTGTCTTCAATTCTGTCGGATTTAGTAAAGATGCCAAGGTCGTTTAAGATATATTCGGTACGGTAAAAGCGGTGCTTTTTGATGGGAATGTCAGCAATCCAGTTATACATATACTATCCTTTGCCGTTTGACTTAATTAATCTGTTGGGAAACAGGATGTGATGTAACCTCGGTTCATTGAACGGAGCACCTGCATTTCTCCCGTGTTAGATACCTTATCTTAATACCGTTACAGCACTAATATAGATATAGGATTAACTATGGCAGAAGAAATCGAAGGACTTCCTTCAAAGACCGACTTTAGTGCATGGTACAATGAAGTCATCCGCCGTGCAGAAATCATGGATGTCAGATACCCCGTAAAAGGACTCTACGTCTGGTATCCGTTCGGATTTGCTCTGCGGCAGCATACCTATAACTACCTGCGTTCACTTTTGAACCGCGACCATGAAGAATGTCTTTTCCCGCTTCTCATTCCGGAAACCGAGCTGGCAAAAGAAGGAGAGCACATCAAAGGATTCGAAGATGAGGTGTACTGGGTAACTCACGGCGGATTGTCCCCGCTTGATGTAAAACTCGCCCTCAGACCCACAAGCGAAACAGCAATATATCCGATGTATTCCCTCTGGGTTAGATCACATGCTGACCTTCCGTTAAAGCTCTATCAGGTTGTAAACACATTCAGATACGAAACAAAACACACCAGACCGCTTATCCGGTTACGTGAAATCACCTCGTTCATGGAATCCCACACTGTTCATACCGACTGGGATGACGCAAACAAACAGGTTGAGTATGAACTCGGATTATCCCTTGAGTTTTATAAGACGCTCGGTGTGCCGGTTATCATCTCCAAGCGTCCTGACTGGGATAAATTCCCGGGAGCAGACTTTACGATGGCAGTCGATGCAGTAATGCCTGATGGAAGAACTCTTCAGATTGGAACCGTTCACCACTTAGGAAGCCACTTCTCAAAGACGTTCGACATTACCTACGAAGATGTAAACGGCGTTCAGCAGTATGCATCACAGACCTGCTTTGGTATCTCCGAACGCTCTATTGCAGCAGTCATCAGTATTCACGGCGATGACAAAGGTCTTGTTCTTCCGGCAACGGTTGCCCCGACTCAGGTTGTTATCATTCCGATTATTGTAGGAAAACGCGGTGAAGAAATCCTTGCAGCAGCAAAGACTCTCGAAGATGAACTTAAAGCCGCAGGCATGCGCGTAAAGACTGATACCCGCGATATGCGCCCGGGTGCAAAGTACTATCACTGGGAACTCCATGGAGTACCTCTCAGAGTTGAGCTTGGACCGCGTGACTTAGATGCAGGTCAGTTAGTCTGTGTTAACAGATTGGGTGTTAAAACAACTATCCCGCGCGAAAATGCAGCAGTATCTGTTGCAGAACAGCTGCAGGCAGCACATGACCAGATTTTAGAGAAGGCTGAAAACCATCTCGAAGCACACATCAAAGAGGCAGCATCTGTTGAGGAAGCAAATGCAAATCTCGAAGGAAATGTTGTTGCAGTTCACTGGTGCGGCGACAAAGAATGTGCGGACAAGCTTGAGGAACTGACAAACTCTGCTCTCCTTGGAACTGAGGTGAGAAGCCAGTATATTGAGGACAACGAAGGCAAGTGTATTATCTGCGGAAAGCCGGGAAGAAAGGCTATCATCGGCAGATCATACTAATTTTTACGAGAAACATGCCGGATTATATCACAGAAGCTCTTCTGCCGAAGGATGAACATATAACCCGCGACTGGGGTATGACTGAACGCAGCCTCGGCTTTAAAGAGCGGCGCTACATAGAAGAACTGAGGATATTAACTCATGCGACTGCTCTTGACTGTGTTATTGATGACAGGTTTGAACGTATTCTCTATGTTATCAAGAAGGGAGGCATGGGGGTAGCTATCGGGAAGAATGGAGATAATATCAGAAAACTTTCCCGCGTGCTTGGAAAACGCATTGAGATGGTTGAGTTCGATGAAGAACCGCGAGTGTTTATAGGAAATATGTTTAAACCGGCTGAGGTGTCTAATGTCTTTTTCGACGAAGAAGGTTCTGTCCGGGTTCTTATTAAACGGAAAGAAAATCTCGGACTTGCCATCGGTAAGAACGGTTCGACTATCGAAAAAGCAAAACTGCTTACGGCACGTTTCTACAACTGCAGTATTGTAGATGTTTCTGCAGAAGATGCGAAATAAATAATCCGCCGTAACTATTCACCCTCTCAATTTCCACTATGAGATACAAAATCCATAGTCAAAATAGAGAGGGTGAATAGTTACAAACCAGTTTCACGAATAGAGAAAGAACCGGTACGTGAAAATTTGGAAAATAGAAACTGCCGTCTTAGAAGAGCGGCAGTTTTTTCACTTCGGAGGAGGTTGCACATGCGAGGTAAATAGAGAGCAGTGCACAGGCAATTCCTAATAATATTGCTGCTGTTTTCAGCACAACCCATCCTTGGGAATAGAATGCGTATATCATCAGAGTAAATGAATAGAAGATTGTAAGCAGTGACGGGAGAAGGCGGGAGGATTTCCGCACAACAGCCAGTATCCCAATGATTAGAAGACCAAAGACAGCCATGTAGTAGAAGTAGCCGACACTAATGCTGTCAAGCCAGAACATAAAGGCAATCCCAATGAAAAGCATAGGGGTAAACCGCTGTTTTCCGATAAATAAAAGAAGAACTCCGCAGAGAAGCAGCATTAAAGCAAGAGTAAACCGGATTGGCAGCAGTATCTCGCTATTACTCATTTCTATGTTAATGATTCCATAAACAACATCCAGAGTAACAGTCAGGGCAATAATTAAATAACCTATCATCCGGCCGCTGGTTCTTATGGATGTATCCTCGTCTTTGATAAGATATTTTGTCAACGGCAGACTGTATTTGTTTGCTGAACAGGCTATTATAACATATATAATAAAAATCGTAAATAAAATCATAATTATTCCGGAAATAATGCCAAGTACGCCATTTTCCA
>DALTWR010000108.1 GCA_029986975.1 Methanocorpusculum sp. | reverse complement strand
AGAACGCTGAAGGTATCGGCACGGAAATCATGGAGAAAACCCGTGAGACAGAGCTGATTGGTCCGTGTCCGGTCTGCGGAAAGCCGCTGGTTATCAAACACATAGGCGCCCGTCAGTTCATCGGATGTACCAGCTATCCGGACTGTACATTCAATATCGGACTTCCTCCTGCTATCTGGGGCAATGCATTAAAAACAGACGAGGTCTGTCCAATTCACGGAGTAAAACATCTGCAGCTCATTAGAAAGGGTGCTCCGCCATGGAACTTCGGATGTCCGATATGTTCCCATGTTGCAACCGGAAAAGAAATCCTGTCGCTGATGCCCGGCATGACGGAGGAAAAAATCGCCCGTTTACATGCTGCACACATCTATGCCGCTTATGATATCTCACAGCTGGATGCAGCGGAGCTCTGCAGCAGACTGCAGATATCAGCAGCAGAGGCGGAAGTGCTGAAAGCAGATGCTGAAAAGGTATTAGAGATGCTTAAAAAACGTACTGATTTGAAAAAGTTCATGTCATCTCAGATTCCCCACCGGAGAAAGCGGAGTCCCGCAAAAATTATCAGTGCGGTAAATGCTGAAGGCATCAATGACATACGCGGTCTTGCTGCAGCAAAAGAAGCAGTCTTAGTAAAATGCGGCTTGAGCGAAGAGGAAGCAAAAGCCATGCTGAAAGCAGCCCGTGAAACGGTTACCCTTATCGAGCTGAAGGAGTCAGGTATCCCTGCTGTATCTCTGAAAAAGTATGTCGCAGCAGGATATGATTCGGTGAAAAAGATTGCAGAGGCATCTGTTGAAAAACTTTCCAAAGACACAGGAATTAAAGACAGTACGGCAGAACGCCACAGAAATCTTGCCTGCGCATATCTGCTGCAGAAAAGAGAAGGTGCATGAACGTGCCGCAGATTGATATTGTTCTGGTAGAACCGCTTTATGAGGGAAACATCGGGTTTGCTTCACGTGTGATGAAAAACTTCGGCTACCATAATCTTGTTCTGATTAATCCGCCGAAGATGACCATCGAAGCTGAAGCACGGGCATCTCACGCAAAAGATGTTTTACACAATGCAGAAATCATAACCCTCGACGAGGTCTTTGAAAGAAGCAATCTCTCGATTGCGACAACAGGAGGACTTTCTAAATCAGTTTCTCACCCGATGAGGATGCCTTACTATGCGCCAAACGAACTCCGTGAGATTATCAAGGATGTTGACGGGCGTGTGTCGATTCTTTTCGGACGTGAAAACTGGGGATTGAACAACGAGGAAATCGCCAAATGTGATATCGTCTGTACGATTCCGACCGCTGAAGAATACCCGATTATGAATATCTCTCACGCAGTAGGGGTTATCTGCTATGAGCTTGCCCACCTCCAGAGAGGTGACTACATGCTTGCAAGCCACAAGGAGATGGAAGGTCTCTACGGACACATCGGGGAATTCTTAGGCGAGATTGAACACCCGATTGAAAAACGCGAGGCAACGCTTCTTCTCGCAAAACGGGTTTTCGGAAGAACAAAACTCACGGTCCGCGAAGCAAGTACCCTGCACGGAATCTTAAGACGTGCTGAACGGATGATGCGGATTGCTCAGGATGAAACGAAGTATCCGGCAGAAGAATTTCCGCCGGCAGAAGATGAGTGATGGGTGTCTTCTGTTTTTAAGTGTAACACATGTTCAAAGGTCTATTGAATATTTCTGCAGTAAACTGCAAAAATATTCAGTAGGGCAAATGTCTTATTTTTACTGAATTGATGGCGTTCTGTGAAGGATTTAGCAGATGCTCAAAATCCTATTGAACATTTCTGCAGTAAACTGCAAAAATATTCAATAGAAAGAGCTGTGGAAAAAACCATGCCTGTTCAGCCGCCATGTTTGAAACAGGAGATTTAGAAATAAAATCCCCATGAGACGTTGTCTCAAGTGCCCTGATGAAAACACCCTCAAATGATTAATTGGAGGGCGTTTTCATCAAAAGATACGCAATCTCAATCGGGATATGAGGACTGAATAGGTACAAGGATTCAGGCACACAGGCATACAATTATATGCATTAGAAATAAATGTGTATATACACAAAATTTTCGACTGAATGAAAGTATGACCACATTAACTATGATAGAACGCCCGATTTATCTCAGCCAGCTCATCCGAAAAAAAGAGAATGGTCTCATAAAAATAATTACGGGCATGCGGCGAACAGGAAAATCCTATCTGCTGTTTCAGATATTCCATCAGCACCTCTTATCATCCGGTGTTGATGAATCTCATATCATAGAACTATCATTAGAAGATGATACATCAATCGAATACCGCAATCCTATAAGCTTAGGTAAATACATCCGCAGCAGAATCACTGATGATAAGATGTATTATATCATACTCGATGAAATACAGAAAGTATCTGCCGTTCCAAACCCCTACATTCCCGAAGGAGATAACATAACCTTTGTTGACGTCCTCTTAGGACTAATGAAACTGCCGAATGCTGATATCTATGTGACCGGAAGCAACTCTAAAATGCTTTCATCAGACATACTTACTGAATTTCGCGGACGCGGAGATGAAATTCGTGTATATCCCCTATCATATCGTGAATTTGTAAGTGCATATAGCGGAGATGGCAGAAACACATGGAGCGAATACTGTACGTATGGCGGACTGCCGCTTATTCTCTCCAAAAAAACCCATGAAGATAAAAGTCAGTATCTTCTGTCCATGTTTGATACCATTTATATGAGTGACATATTATCCCGTCATAAAATCAGTAATGATAAAATAGTTCTCGATGATATTTTAAACATTGTTGCCTCTTCGATAGGTTCACTTACAAGCCCGCTGAATCTATCAAACGTGTTTAAAACTGAGAAGAAACACCCGATTACTGATGATACCGTTGCAAAGTATCTGGAATATTTTATAGATGCTTTCATTCTGTCTAAATCACAGCGTTATGACGTAAAAGGGAAAAAGTACATATCATCACCGGCAAAGTATTACTTTACTGACCTCGGTCTTCGAAATGCACGGCTTAACTTCCGCCAGCAGGAAGAAACACATATAATGGAAAATATCATCTATAATGAACTGCTCATCCGCGGATTCAGTGTGGATGTCGGAATTGTAGAAGTGTATAGTAAAGAAAATGACAAAACAGTACGAAAATCACTGGAGGTTGATTTTGTGGTAAACAAAGGAAGCAGCAGATATTATATCCAGTCAGCATTCTCTGTTTCCAACCCTGAGAAAAAGATGCAGGAAACAAATTCACTGAGAAGAATATCAGATTCGTTTAAAAAAATAGTTGTAGTTTCAGAGAGAATTGTTCCCTGGCATGATGAAAACGGAATATTATTCGTTGGGATTGAACAGTTTCTTCTTGATGAGGAATCAATGAACTGGTAATGATATGAAAAAAATTCACATTCGAAAAAAATGTGTCTATACACAAAATTTTCGACTGCTTAGGTTTCCAGTACGTTATTTAAAGTACACACCGACGTCTTTTAACCCGTTGCGCATCGCAATCGTGATGACAAGCGGGGTGATTCCCTCAATGACTTTAGACATCGCAAGCGGTCCTGCATCAAGCGGCTGCAGCTTGGAAACACTGGCGACCAGTTCTTTTACCGCTGCTTTTGCTTCGTCATCATTTCCGCAGATTGCAACAGTATAGTCAAGTTCCTCATCAAGCTCCATCCATTTGCCTGCTGCAACATTGTTGAATGCGCAGACCAGCTTCGCAGATTCCGGAAGCATCTTCTCGATGGCTAATGCTGCAGAACCTTCTGCCGGTGCATCAGGGAGGAAGTACTTCTCTTTCGGATTTCTAATCATCGGGTTAATTAAAGAGATGATAACCTTGTTTTCAAAGGCAGATTTGCCGATGGTTTCAATCGTGGACTCGATACGCTCGAACGGAAGCGAGAGAATCAGGATATCTGCGCTGCAGACATCAGCGTTTGTGCCGCCGCTGCAGGTTGTAGCTGTACAACCGTGTTCTGCAAGACAGGTTCTAACCCCTTCTGCTGCTGCTTCTGCTTTGTCTGCGCCGCGGGAGCCGATTGCTACATCGAACTTTCCGCCAAGACAGATTCTGCGTGCAAGACCTTCACCGATATTTCCGGTACCGCCTAAAATTGCAACTTTTTTCATCGAACTTACTCCATTTAGGTAGTTCTATATAGGGTGTTTCAGCATATAAAACAAAAGGATGGACAGGCTTTGACAGGAATTAAAAAAAGCAGCGGGCAGACAAAGCCGCAGTCCATGGT
>DALTWR010000107.1 GCA_029986975.1 Methanocorpusculum sp. | reverse complement strand
AACCGCATCGTAAACGCCCAGAAGAACAAATCTCTCGAAACCGAGCTGCAGGATATCCCCGAAGAAGTACGTGCGGGAATATTTGCCTCTGTCTGCTGCAGAGGAAAAACTCTGCGCAGTGCTGCTAAAAAGTACAAGGTGTCATCAAAAGCTGCTGTTGCCTCAATCTATGACCAGTCGCTTAAAATCGAACGTGCACGGGTGGTGAACAATTAAATGACAGAATTACCACAGACCGCCAAAACAGAAGCAGGCGCCGCAGTTTTGTGCGCCGATGCTTCAGATATCTTAACTGCCATTCTGGATTTAGCGCCGGTCCCCAAAGATTCTCCCGCGAAGCGTGCAATGTGGCTGAAAGAAACCGCTGCCGCGGTAAAGACCGTGTTTAAAGCAATTGATGTAGAGTACCGGATAGTACTGGATTCTCTTGTCGATAGCGGTGTAGACGACAGCCGCTATGAGGTAATCCCTCTCACAAAGACTGAGCGGGAGATAGACAAGGAGGCTTTGCGGAGTACACGCCCGACTCTTTATGAGCAGCTTGCATTCATAGATGCTGATACGGCGATGGAGATTCTTGGAAAGAAGACTCTTCGCCAGCTGATTCTGGAAAGAACGAGTCCGGAGATGGTCTGTCGGCTTGATTCGGTAAATGTTTTGCCGTTTGAAAAACTCTGCAGGGAGTGCGGGGAAGATGCTGCAGCATATATTACAGAACTTACGGTTCCAAATGGCTATCTCCTCAGAGAAATTACTGCTGCAGAGACAGGGGGTGCATGAGAATGGAGAGATGGTATCATCATGCGGAACTTTTGGATAGAACTGTTCTTAAAAGGGTTCTTGCACGAAATGATGAGGATGTCGGAAAGTCTGCGAAGGAGATTGGATGCTCTGCGGAGCAGGTTACAACTGCTATGAAGAAGCACTGTATTGTGTCTGAGAAGGAGCGGGAGTCAGGGTCTCGTGAGGAGATTATGCTTCGCTGGCTTCTCCGCGGGAGAGAGGTGTGATGTCTGAGTATGGGGATGTGCGGGATGTGATGGATGTGCAGGATGTGACGGATGTGATGGATGTGATGGATGTGATTGATGTGATGGATGCATCTGCCGGAGCTTGTCCTGCGCATAAAAATATTCAGTTTCCTGAGCTTCATGACAAAGAAGCACTGGAGGAGCTGATGAGGGTGTGCGGGTCGCCTACACGAATTGCCGGGCGTCTTGGCTGCGGACGGTCGACTGTTTCGACGGCTCTGAAGAGGTTTGGGATAAAATGTACCGGATATGTGGTAGATGAGTCGATGCGAAAGCGGCTTCGGCTTAATTGATTCAGGCGCCTTTATAAAATCCCGACGCTAAACGTGCATTTATCTTATACGCACGCCAATAATGATGTAGAGAAAAGAGAGCTGGAAAAGCAGAAGGATTCCAGCTCTCTCAAAATTATCTTTTCTGTTTTTCCGGTTTTTCTTTTTTCGATCGAACCAGGTAAAAAGACGATTGATAATGTGTCCTCCAAACAAGATTTCCAGACTGAAATTGAAACTCTCGAAAAACGATATCCTAAATGCGGCAACGCTTTGCGTCGGATTTATCGCTGGAGAGTTCTGTACGGGATTATTGGATTTCTGTTTAGTGTGATTAAATGGATTGTCGAACTTGTACTTGGCTCCCAGAACTGATGTTTCAACGAATCACGAAAGATATGCGGCTGATGTTGAAATATCAAACAACACTTAAGGAGATTAAAAAATGGTTGACTTTACCACCCCCATCCCGAAATACTCTACCAAGAGAACCTACGAACCGATTGAAGACTTCACCGACTTTGTCGCAGTAAAAACCGAATTCCTCACCTCTGAATTCATCCCGCTCGAGACAAGAGAACTCAAATCCGAGTCATTCTCCAGCACCATCAATGTCTCAAAGGACGGAAAAGTCGTCGCAAAAATCAGAATCGACACCAAAGAAGAATCCATCAACGCAAACTTCCTCACCGAAACCGTGAAAGCGGCTTACGTAACCGCTCTTGCAGGCACCGGCGCCACCGCCGCTGACGACGTTGACAAAC
Organism: Methanocorpusculum sp.; assembly: GCA_029986975.1. Taxonomy (GTDB): domain Archaea; phylum Halobacteriota; class Methanomicrobia; order Methanomicrobiales; family Methanocorpusculaceae; genus Methanocorpusculum. Next base: position 2,223 of record DALTWR010000107.1, on the reverse strand, counting down.
ACAACTGGAAGTTCAACTTCGTCGGCATGACTGAAGACGGCGACGAGTTCAAACTGCTCATCGACGAGTCCTACGCAGAACTCTACGACTACACCGTCGAACCCGCAACCCGCAACTCCATCGAGTCATGGGCTGACACCGTCGACGACCTCAGCAACCCTGTCGCATAAAAACACATGAGGTACCAACCTCATGTCTTTTCTTCCGGCTGTAAAAGCAATTCTTAAAATCATCATCGCATCAGAAGCGTTTAAGACGCTGATGGCGGTACTTCTTGACTGGCTCTGTGTGCAGATTGGAAAATTCGGCGAATGGCTTATTGAACGTGCGCAAGCGCGGAAAAAGAAGTATATTGATGATGAGGATTTGTTTGAAAACTGAATCGAACACAGACCAAAAGAGGCTGACAAAAACCTATTTTTACCCATCATCCTCTTTCAATCCTCCGCCCCGAAGGGAAACCTACATTATTCTTCAAGACGCATATAAAATAAATGATTAAACTCAACTCCTCTCCCAAAGTCTATACCGGATGGACAGAACGGAGTGCAGACCCGTCAACGACACTTGCCCGCATCGAACGATACACACAGGCAGCAGGCATAACCCGTGTCGCAGATATAACAGACCTTGACCGTCTGGGAATTCCGGTGTACTCCTGCATACGCCCGGGGGCAGCAGACGGCGCCATATCAGTCTATAACGGAAAAGGCGGAACCGAAGAAGAAGCACGAGCTGCCGGAATCATGGAAGGGATCGAGCGGTACAGTGCTGAAGCAATTCCCCGCGATCTGCAGGACTACACGTATCCTGAAATGATTGGCGCATGTGACGGCATCTATGTCTTAAATCCGGAGTCTTTGATTCTTCCGCCTGGAACAAGCAGAGACACCCGTGTTCCCTGGACAAAAGGATATGACCTTGTCCATAAAGAACCCGTCTATCTCCCCTTCTGCGCAGTTGTTCACCCGAATCCGCTCTACATGCAAACGCTTTTCCGTTCGAGTTCAAACGGTGTTGCATCAGGAAACACCATGGAAGAGGCAATCTTTTACGCGCTTACCGAGGTCATTGAACGCGACTCATGGTCTCTTGCCGAGGTCACCAGAAACACCGGCAAAAAACTCACTGACCTTCCGCCGAAGGTACAGGAGATGGCAGACAAGTTCACCAAAAACGGTGTTGAGGTAACCTTGCGCGACATCACATCTGACATCGGTATCCCCACCATCGCTGCAGTTGCAGATGATGTTGAACTCAAAGACCCTCGTCTTTTAATGATTGGTATGGGAACGCACACCAACGCGGAAATTGCTATGATTCGTGCATTGTCTGAAGTGGCGCAAAGCCGGGCAACCCAGATTCACGGCGCACGCGAAGATGCAACTCTTGCACAGTTCCGCGAGTTCATGGGCTATGACCGCGTAAAGCGGATGAATGCGTACTGGTTCAAGGGAGATGAGTACAAACCGGCATCGGAAGTCCCGTCATGCAGCACAAACGACTTTAAAGACGATATCGAATACATCATACAGCGCCTCACTGACGCAGGACTTACTGAAGTGATTGTCTGCGACTTAACCGACCCTGACCTTCAGGTGCCTGTTGTCCGTGTTGTTGTCCCCGGACTTGAGTGCTTCACTATCGATAACGAGCGCCGCGGAAACAGATGCCGTGCTGCAGAACTCGCAAAGATTCAGCATAACAGAGGATAATTCAAACGATGCCGAAAACAGTTGTCTATCTCGGACCAAGTTTCCCTCTCGAAGAAGCAAAGACCTATCTTCCTGATGCAGTTTTCAGGCCTCCCGTAAAACGCGGCGATGTTGCAGCTGCTGCAGCGGAAGGGATGGAGGTCATGGTAATAATCGATGGAGTCTTTTTCCAGAATGAAGCAGTGGCGCATAAGGAAATTCTTGCCGCACTGAAGGCAGGAATACATGTCTTCGGCAGCTCTTCGATGGGGGCGCTTCGTGCCTGTGAGCTTGAGCCGTTCGGGATGACTGGTGTCGGGAAAATCTTTGAGTGGTATCGTGACGGAAAAATCATCGCCGATGACGAGGTAGGACTTCTCTACGATCCGGAGTCAGGCGCCGCCTTATCAGACCCGATGGTGAATATGCGGGCAACATTTGCCAAAGCAAAAGAGTGCGGAAAAATCACCGATGCCGAAGAAAAGACGCTGTTAAAGACCTGCAAATCTATCTATTATCCTGAGCGAAC
>DALTWR010000106.1 GCA_029986975.1 Methanocorpusculum sp. | reverse complement strand
TTTTTTGACTGTTTCTATACGGTTAGAACACTGCAGGAAACCGCTAAGCTAAGCGTATTTTCTCTTATGTCTAAAACGTAAGGGAGAAAGGATAAAACCGCCGGCAACCCGCAAATAACTTGACAACATATCAACCTAATTTGTACAAATCCCCGCATATTTCCCAACCCTATAAATACTTTCTCATCACATAATATTGATATGGCAGAACGTCACTTATTCTCCAGCCGTATCGGGTTCATCCTTGCAGCTGCAGCATCTGCTGTAGGTCTTGGAAACCTGTGGAGGTTCCCATACCTTTCCGCGAAATTCGGCGGAGGAATATTTCTCTTAACATATATCATTCTCGTCGTCACTCTTGGTTTTACCATCATGATTACCGAGGTTGCCCTCGGAAGAAAGACGGGAAAAAGCGCATTATGGGCATACGGTGCCTTAAAGAAAAAATGGCACTGGTTAGGAATTCTGGCACTGGTCATTCCCTGTATCATCGTACCGTATTATTCAGTAATCGGCGGATGGATTATGGAATACGGCGCACAGTTCATCACTGGTCAGATGGGTGTAATCGCCGCTGATGCAGGCGGATTCTTTGGAACATTTATTTCCGCGAATGCCGAACCTATCATCTGGACGGCAATCTTCATGGTTATCACAGGTGTTATTCTTCTGTTTGGTGTACAGAGAGGAATTCAGCGTGTCTGTACCATCATTCTTCCTATCTTAATCGTGCTGATGATTGGTCTTGCAATTTACTGTCTCACACTCCCCGGAGGACTTGACGGTCTTGCATACTACTTCATCCCGGACTTTACAAAGTTCACTGGTGAAACCGTTCTTGCAGCAATGGGTCAGATGTTCTACTCCTTAAGTTTAGCAATGGGTATCATGATTACCTACGGTTCATACGTATCTAAGAAGGAAAACCTCGAAAAGTCTGTACGTCACATAGAAATCTTCGACACAGGTGTTGCACTTCTTGCCGGTTTATTAATTGTTCCGGCGGTCTTTGTATTCTCCGGAGGGTCTCCTGAAGCGTTAGGTGCAGGTCCCGGATTGATGTTTATTCAGCTGCCTCAGGTCTTTGCAACGATGCCTATCGGTTCTGTAATCGGTTCGGTCTTCTTCGTCTGCGTGTTCTTTGCAGCACTGACTTCTGCAATCAGTCTCGCTGAAGTGCCGATTGCAGCAATTACTGATAAGTTCAAGATTTCCCGTAAAAAAGCGGTAGGTCTGGTTCTCTTAGGCAACTTAATCCTTGGTGTTATCATCAACTTAGGATACGGTGTATGGGCAGACTTTAACATCTTAGGCTTCCAGATTTTAGACTTCATGGATGCGTTAAGCAACAACTTCTTAATGCCTGTCTTAGCCCTTGTGACCTGTATCTTTGTCGGATGGATTCTTAAACCCAAGGCAGTCGATGACGAAGTTGAAGAAAGCAGCAAATTCAAAGCAAAGAAATTCTATCATGTTATGGTTAAATTCATCGCACCAGTCTGTGTGGTTGCAATCTTAATCTACATGGTAGTATCCCTCTTCTAATTTTTTTCTTTTGCAGATTACGCATCTGTTTTATCACCATTCATTACGCGGGATATATCTGTTTTGACGAACAACATAGTATAAGAAATGCCCGCAGAGTTTCCAAAGAAAGTATTTCACGGAGGAAAAACCTATACGTCAGCTGACGCTGTCGACATCATAAACGTAAGCGCCAGCTTAAACCCGTTTGCCCCTGAAATACCTGTGGAGTTTTCTCACGCGGATGTATCTGAGTATCCGGATGACTCATACACAGAACTGAAGGAAAAAATCAGCAGCGTATTCAGCCGCCCGGTTGAAGAAATCTGTGTGGGTAACGGCTCGGCGGAACTGATGCGGGTGTACTCTCTTGCAGTCGCCGGAACAAACTGCAGAATAGATATGCCCACTTTCGGCGAGTATGAACTCTCTGCAAAACTCGCCGGAAAAAACATAGTAACCTATCCTGAAAAATGGGATATCAGATGTATCTGTAACCCGAACAATCCGACAGGAACAATGCTTGAACGCGACGAGATGCTTTCAATCATTGACTACTCCGAAAAACACGGTCAGCAGCTGTTCGTTGATGAGGCGTTTATGGAACTCGCTGAGACAAATGAGTCAGTTGCTGATGTTTCATCAGAGAATCTCTTTGTTCTGCGTTCGCTGACCAAAGCGTTTGCTGTTCCGGGTCTTCGGTTCGGATTCGGGTTCGGTCCGGCGGATTTGATTGAGAAGATGGAAACAATACGCCCGCCGTGGTCAGTGAACTCGTTCGCAGAAAAATATGCGGCTGCAGCCCTTGAGCACTACAAAGACCTGCAAATCTCCGCAAAGAAAATTACCCGCGAGCGTGAATGGATTTTTGACGCGCTTGAATCGCGTCATCTGCCGTACTTTGCCTCAAAGACGAACTTCGTCTGCATCAATGTCGGAAAATCCGCAGCAGAGGTGACAGAAAAAATGCTTTCCGAAGGCATCTATGTCCGCGACTGCACCTCGTTTGGTCTGCCGGAAAATATCCGTATCTCTGTTGAGATGCGGGAGATAAATAAACACGTTCTGGAGGTTTTGGATTCATGCTTGCGTTAATCTTCGCCGGAGGTGAAGGAAGCCGTTTAAAGCTCGGCGAAAAAGCACTGGTCACCGTGGGCGGACGTGCAATGCTTTCCCGCGTTGTCGATGCGTTTCTGGCATCAGGCGATGAGCCGGTCGCTGTTACGTCGCATAAGACGCCTTTTACGCGGAACTTCTGCAGAGCACAGGGAATTGATTTTATTGATACAGCAGGTGCAGGATATCTTGAAGACCTGCGTGAAGCAGTTGAACTCTCAGGAGAAGACGGGCCGCTTTTCACATCAGCGGCAGACATTCCGTATCTGACGGCTGATATTATTAATCAGGTTAAGTCTGCATATTTTGCATCCGGATGTGAGGCATGTTCTGCATGGATTCCGGTTGAGTTCTGCAGACGGTTTAATACTGAGCCGAGATACTGTATGACGATTGAAGGCGTTGAGGCGGCTCCTTGTGCGCTGAATATTTTTCTCGGGGCAAAACTCTTAGACGAGCAGAGCGAACATGCGATTCTCTTAAATGAGCCGAAGATGGCGTTTAATGTAAATACGAGAGAAGAACTCGAAGCGGCGGAAAAAGCGTTCGGGAAGGAATAAGATACGTCTGTTTTTGCCTTACTCGAAAAAAGGAAATTTATCTCTATTTCATCCTGACTTGATTTATTTGCCAATTCAGTGCAGACTTTTTTCCGCTCTGAAATTCCAATCCTCTTTTAAAAAAGTATTTCTCCAGTCCCTTTTACACCATAGCCGCATAAGGTGATATGGTATATGGAATCGGCAGAATCTTTCCCATATCGAATTTGAGCGGGTTATCCCAGTGTCTATGATAAACAATATCTGCAAATCCACATTTAGGGTGATAGACAATAGACCACTGAGTAAGACCGCGACCGCCGGTTTCAGGCGTCTGCTGAATTGATTTTAAAATATCGAACGACTCAGACGTGTTAAGGTGATAGTTCTTTTCTTCGAGCTGCTTTTTCGCGGTTTCATATCTGTCCTGACCATGACCTGCCGGATAATCTTTCGGAATATCACACAGATAGAAGTTTGTCATAAGCCGTTTATCATACGTTACCACCATTTCATCGTGAATATAATTGATTATTGCCGTCTTGCCTGATTCATCGCAGATAAAAAACTGATACCCGTTAATCATCTGTGCATCATACCCTTCGAGAAGCTGTACCGCTTCATCCGTACTTGCCGCTTTGTCTAAAACAATACGAATTACCAGCGGGGCAATAATCACCGGATTTCCGCGGCTCTGATTAATCGCCGGACCGTCAACAGCATTTACCGAGACGGCGACCCCTTTAATATTCATACCGTCCATACACGCATACGGCGACAAAAGTGCATTTACTGCATTCGACGGGTTTTTGTTTGCACCTTTGTTAAGCATTCCGACAACAGCGAATCCGAATGATTCATACCCGTTTTCCGGAGTGGTGTGTACAAGATGACAATTTGTCTCCTGCAAATCGAAGTTTCTTCCAAACAGATAATCAACGCCGTCTTCAGCGAAGAAGACAGAACATCCCTGCTTTGCCGGAAGATTCAAAGAAACATCATAGCCTGGCGCGGCAAGTTCTGCAATACGTTTTTTCAGCACATCAGCATCGGTAATATGTTCTTCAAGCAGTTCATCAAGTTTGTAATCGCACTCTGTGTAGTCTGCAAGGTCGAGATTGAAG
>DALTWR010000105.1 GCA_029986975.1 Methanocorpusculum sp. | reverse complement strand
GATATATTATATGAAATAGGTGTTATTAGAGAAATGACTACGAAAATATATGTAAGAGAACGCACGGATGACAAGAAAGGAAAGGAAGAACCGCGCTACCGCATTGCCGCAATAACCGGAGATCGTACGAAAATTCGTTTTTCAGCTCACCACTTCCGTAAAGTCGAACTTGAGACCATTATTAAAGATGTGGATGCAGAACTTATTTATCTTCAGCCGATGGACGATGAAGATGAGCGCAAGGGAAAATGCAAAGACTGATGTCTTTTACCGGTCAATGAAAAGGTAACAATGAAAGTTACTCCTTATGCCCGAATGAATCTCGCTTCTTCATTATCTGAAGAAACATTATCGCGCAGCGGTCTGCTTTCCGAACAGGATTCAATTCACCCGATTCGTATCTCGCCGGAACTGTCAGTAGTAAAAATAGGCGGACACGGGGTAATTGATTACGGAAAAAAGGTTGTTCTTCCGCTGGCTGATGAAATCAGACGTCTTGCACCGGTGATGCCCCTCCTTATAATGACCGGCGGCGGTGTTCGTGTCCGGCATATTATGGACCTTGGTGTTGATTTGGGAATGCCTACCGGTATTCTTGCCTCATTTGCCGGAAAAATAAGCGAACAGAATGCTTTGATGCTTTCTGTTCTCCTCTCTGACTGCGGGGCAGAGTATATTTCCAATACTGACCTTTTGAAAGTGCCGAATATGTTTCGGCAGGGTATTTTACCGGTTGCTGCCGGCACTCCGCCGTATGGACTCTATGAACTTCCGCCGGAGTCAGGCATTCTTCCTCAGTATCGTACGGATTCAGGCGCCGTGATTGCGGCAGAACTGCTCGGTGCAAAATCCTGTATTCTTGTTAAAAACTGTGCAGGACTCTTTGACAAAAATCCGTTTATCTATGAGGATGCTTCACTCATTCCGGAGATTTCCGCATCAGAGCTTCTTGAGATGAAGATGGATGATATGGTGCTTGAACAAAATGCAGTAGAAATTCTTGCAGACTGTAAAAATCTCGATGCAATAAAAATTATTAACGGTCATAATCCGGGAGAACTGACATCAGCACTTACCAAAGGAACTGCAGGTACTGTTATCCGCAGAAAATAATTCTGAAATTATTTCATCAGGGCAGACAGAAGGTCTCTTCCGCAGACTTCTGTTAATGCCTCTATTTCTTCTTTTGTCAGGTTTGAAAAGAGCAGGCGGGTTCCCTGGGGCGTAGTAAAAATACCGACACGTTCCGTTCTGGTAAGTATTCCCTTCTTTTCAAGTTCTGCAAAGTAGGGCAGGACATAATAGTGCGGTGCTTCTAATTTTTCAGCAATACGCCTTGTTGTAGGAAATTTAATACAAACTCCCTCTGACGAGATACGGACTGAAAGCTCTTTATCTTCCGCAAGAAGAAGGCGTGCGCACGTAAGTATCACATCTTCAGAGAGTTCGCCGATCATTACTAAAAGATTGTACCTCTTATGTTATGAGTTTTTTCTATCTCTCTGAAAAAATCAGGGCATCAGAATTCCATGAAAGATATATCTGATTTCCGATGGCAATGTCGCCTGCGTACTCTTTGTGGGGAATGCGGATAGAAAATGTGCAGCCGGCATCCACTTCTATTTCAATGAATGCACCGCGGCGGGTAAGAGAGATAACTGTTCCGCAGATATTTCCTTCTGTCTTAGAGAGAGTAATATCTTCTGCCCGAATCATCATGAACCCGTCCATGTCTTTTTTCTCTGTCGGAATCTTCGCAGTTCCGAAAGAGAGCATGCCGTCATGAATTGAGCAGTGGATAATATTCTGGAATCCGACAAATCTTGCTGCTGCAGAATCTGCCGGATGATACCAGATGTCATCCGGGGTTCCTACCTGCCGTATTGTACCGTCAATTAACACAATGACTCTGTCGGCAAGACGCTGTGCCTGTGCCTGATCATGAGTATTAATTATGACTGTGGTTTTATGGGCGTGATTTTCCCGAAGAATCATCTCTTCAAGGGCTGCTGTTGCCAGCGGGTCAAGATTTGCTGTCGGTTCATCGAGGAACAGCAGTTCAGGTTTGGTAACCAGAACACGGGCAAAAGCAACACGCTGTCCTTCTCCGCCGGAGAGTGTTCTGCCGCGGTGTTTTGCATATGACTCCATATTGATTTCAGCAAGCAGTTCAGCTGTGCGTTTTTTCCGTTCTGCTGGAGGAATATGGCGGTAAGAGAGACCTAAGGTGATGTTTTCTTCAACGGTTCGGTCAAAGAGAATGGTCTTTTGGAAGAGCATGCCGGTTCTGCTGCGCAGTTTTCTCACGCTGTGTTTGTTCAGTTCTTCTGAAAACAGGTTAACAGTTCCTTCTGTCGGTTTTTCAAGACCGTCAAGAAGCTTTAACAGAGTACTTTTTCCGGCACCCGAAGGACCTATTACTGCTACGATTTCTCCCTGTTCTACGGAGAGTGAAATATCTTTCAGCACCGTATGCTTTCCGTACGTTTTGGAAAGGGCATGTGTTTCTACAATAAGTTCACTCATTTTTATCTCCTTTCTTGTGGTACTGCAGAATGTTTACCCCGATATTTACCAGAAGTGCGATAACCAGCAGGATGATTCCCAAAGCTATCGAGAGGGTGAATTCTCCCATTGATGTGTTTAAAGAGATGGCGGTAGTAAGCGTACGGGTAAAGTGCCGGATGTTTCCGCCCACCATCATAACTGCCCCGACTTCTGCGATTGCACGACCGAAAGCGAGAACCACTGCTGATAGAATAGCGAATTTTGCTTCCCGTACTAATGTCAGAACAGCGCGCCACACAGGAGCGTTTAGGGACAGAACGGTGTTTTTCATGTCCGGGTCAAGGGAAGTTAATGCAGCATTGGTAAAGCCGATGATTAATGGAGATACGAGAATGACCTGTGCAATAATCATTGCGTTTGTGGTATAGAGAAGGTTAAAGGTACCAAACGGACCTGAATGTGATAAAAATAGATAGACAACAAGACCGACAATTACTGTCGGAAGCGAGTAAAGCGTCTGTACAATATTTACAACAGCACGTTTTCCCCGAAAGTCATAGAAGTAAATGATAGAACCTAAAGGAATTGCAATGAGGGCTGCAATAAGAGTTGCCGTAAGAGATACGGAAATGCTTCGCTGGGCAATTTCCATTACCTCGTAATCCAGTGAAAGTATCAGCCGGACTGCCTCTATACAGCCGTCAAGAATTTCCCCCATGTCTTATCTGTTTGAGATAAAAAGAAAAAAATGTTTGTGTTTAGAAGTCTCTTCAGGCTGCAGCCGGGTTGGTAACCGGGGTTGAACAGTCAATGTTAAACGGCGGAAGAGTGCTGTCTTCTAATGTGCTCATCGGAGTGAAGAGCGGTTTGCCGTAGGTTTCTACACCGAATGCGCCAATGAAGTCCTGTCCCTCTTTGGAGATAAGCCAGTTGGTGAAGTCAGTTGCATCCTTGAAGTTCTTGTCTGCGAATTTCTCAGGAGAAATGGTCATGACAGTGTAGCGGTTCAGAAGGGACTTTCCTTCTTCAATGAGCGGGACAAGCTCTGAGTTCGGGTTGTTCTTCTTGTAGGTTAAGAAGGTTGCTTCATCAGATAAGATGTATGCTTTCTTTTCGCCTGCAGTGGTTAAACTGTCTCCCATTCCGGCTCCAGTTTCAACATACCATGCGTTGTCTGCGACACGGATTTCTTTGTCATAGTCGTAACCTGCTGCCTTCCAGATGTTCTTTTCAGCAGAGTGTGTTCCGGATTCGTCTGCACGGGAAACAAAGATAACACCGTCAGTGTTCTTCTTGCCAAGCTTCTGGATGGTGGTAAATCCATCTTCCGGAGACATTCCTTTGATTCCTGCCGGGTCGGATTCAGGTCCTACAATGATGAAGTAGTTGAATGCGATACCGCGGTGGTTAACACCGTATCCGTCATCAATGAAGGCTTTTTCCTGAGACGGAGAGTGGACTAAAAGTACATCTACATCGCCGTTCTTTGCAGAGGCGATTGCTTTTCCAGTTCCCTGTGAGGTAATCTTGAGAGCTACGTTGTAGTTTTCAAGGTAGTAATCCTGAACTGCATCAAGCAGTCCGGTGTCGTGCAGAGAAGTTGTAGTTGCAATGAGAAGCTCAGTCGGCTGGGCTTTCTCTTCAGCAACGCATCCTGCGCCGAAAACAACGGCTGCCAGAATGACAAGTATGCCGATAACTGGTAAAATCTTCTTCATACAAAATAGTATCTGAATCCGAATGTATTTATAATGTTTTAGTGTATTAACATAAATTTCTTTGAAAGGAACTGTGATTACATGTTGTATTTGTTT